>CAZUUI010000037.1:0-11770 GCA_964622955.1 uncultured Chitinophagaceae bacterium
AATCAGGTGCAGGAACGTCCAAGCCTGGACCAATGAAATTTTTCTTAATCAACTCCGAAGTGTATCTTCTTGTTACTTTTTCCAATATTTCGGGAGACTCATTTTTAGAGTCAATTTTGATACCTCCTTTGGCTCCGCCAAAAGGTACATCTACCAATGCACATTTATAGGTCATCAAAGATGCCAATGCCATTACTTCTTCTTGGTCAATGTGTGTGCTATAACGAATCCCTCCTTTTGTAGGCATTCTGTGGTGACTATGCTGCACTCTGTATGCTTCTATGACTCTTACTTCTCCGTTTTCATCTTTGATAGGAAATTTCAAGCGCAATACATTGTTGCATGCTTTGATTAATGTTAATAATCCTGGATTTACATCCGTGAATTTTGAAGCTTTGTCAAAATAGTGACCAACGCCTTCAAAAAAGCTTAATTCTTTTTCTTGTGATGCTATAGACATGTCTTACTTATTTTAGTTTTTTAATTTGGTTAGTTAAATAAAATAAAAACAAAGCCAATCCTGTAAAAATTATAGTCAATACAATAATAACCACCGCATATTTGTCGGTAGAAGTTACCCATTGATTTATAAAAGCTACATTCATGTCTTTTAAATTGAAACAGCAAAATTAAATTGATTTTTTTTAATTAGCGGTTTAAAGATTCTTTTTTCTTAAAAGTTATCCACAATAGTGTGTCTTTCAGCCACAAAGATACCATTATCCATCCTATTACCGCAGGGTAAAAGAATATACGCATCGTATTGTCTTGTTCATATACATTAAATCCTGGATTACCGCCATTTCCGGGGTGGAGCGAGGCATTGATCCGTGGCAGTATATATATAAATATGATATAAATTGTAAATGCAAAAATGTTGTATACCGCTGCAATCTTAGCCTTCTTAATTTCATCGTCTATGCCATTTCTCAAAATTAAATAAGCAAGATACGAAAGCATACCAATAGCTGCACCATTTAATTTGGGATCATCGGTCCAATACGCTCCCCAGGTATGCTTGGCCCAAATCATTCCAGTGAGTATTCCCATTGTTCCAAAAAACATACCTACTTTTACGGCATTATGGGCTTTTTCATCATCCAAAATTTTGCCCGAACTAAGATATTTTATTGAGAATATCGCACTGTATATGAGCATAAACATCATCGCAAACCACATTGGTACGTGGAAAAAAAGATTCCGAATACTTTCTCGCAATATATTTCTATTGGGAAATGACCATTTAAACTCTTTAGAATCTTTCAAAATAGATTTGTCTTCCGAAATCCAAGTTTGTTGATTGAATGATGTGTCCGCTGTGAACGCTGAAAAATAGAACATTTGTCCATCTTTTGGATTTTGGGCTATCAAATCAAAACTCATTCCTTTGTTTACGCCTATATAAAATTCAGGATTGAAAAAGACCGCTGTTATCGAATCTTTTGTTTGATTTACAGTTATCGGTTTAGCAATTTTTTTTTCTTTGGGTAAATTCAAAAAAAGAAAAACATCGCTATTTTCTTTTATTTTGGGGGTGTAAAGCTTGAAAACAAGCAAGCTGTCTTGTGTACTATATTCCGCATTTTCTATATTGGGCGATAAAGGCAAAAATAAACCACCTGCAATGCTGTGAATGATGAAAATGACGGTGAGGGCTTGTAAAAATCTATTTTTCAAAAACATAATTGAAACAAATTATTCTTTCCATAAAAATGGAAAAAGGATGATGGATAAGAAAATTAATATAAAATTGAATCCCAACAGCGAAAATAATGTGGTGTAAAAATGGCTACTAATTGCTTCGCTAAAGGCTTCTCGGCATAATTTAGTGGTGAAAATAATGATAGGAATGGTTATTGGAAATCCTAAAATAGAGCTCAAAAGCGTACTTTGATTTGTCTGAAATGAAATTGCGGTCATCAAGGTGTATATAGCCGAAAACGCATTGGTAGCTATCAAAACAGTCAGTAGAAAAATAGTATTGTTCTCAATGGGATTGCCCAGCCATACCCCAAAAAATAAATACGTAAATAGGGCTATAATAGTAGAAAAAATGGAATGATAAATGAGTTTTGAAAGTATAAAACTCTCTGGGCGAAACATATTGAAATAATAGAGCATCCGAGCTTTGTTATCTTTCGAAAAATTGATGTAAATGCTATTGATAATAGAAAATAAAACAATAATCCAATAAAACATATTCCAGAATTTTACTTCTAATTTTACAAGAGCACCTTGTGTTTTCATTAGGAAAAATAGGAGATAGGAAACGGAGGCGATATAGAGCAAAATGCTCAATAGACTTGTTTTTTTTGTCAATTCATTTTTGAATTCTTTTTGTAATAAAATGAAAATTTCTTTGAACAAATCTATGTTTTTAATCCTGCAAATATAGCGGATTTTGGGCAAACAAAAATCTAAAATTCTTTTTTTGAATTTCATAGGAACTATTTGAAAAAAAGATTCGTTTTATAGTTATTAAAAATCATAAAAATTAATATAAAATGGCATTAACAATAACTTCGGATAATTTCAGCGAATTATTATCAAAAGAAAATGAATTAGTAATGGTAGACTTTTGGGCAGAATGGTGTGGCCCTTGCAAAATGTTGTCTCCAATTGTAGATGAGTTGAGCCAAGAATTGGATGGCAAAATGACTATTGGTAAAGTAGATGTGTCTGATCAGCAAGATTTAGCTGCTGAATACGGCGTTAGAAATATCCCTACTATTTTATTCTTTAAAAATGGAGAATTGGTAGACAAACAAGTAGGTGCATTGCCAAAAGCGGCTCTACAAGATATAATCAATAAACATTTGAACTAAAAATTTGTTCTTTTTTTTAAAGTATTAATTTGCCTCTTCATTTGAAGAGGCTTTTTTTATGTTATGTTATCAACAATTGTGCTAAGATTTATTTATTGTAATTGTAATTTGTTGTACATTTGTATGTTAGTTTCAAAATGAAATTTAAATGAAAAATATTTTACTTCCATTTTTAATCCTTTTGGGTAATATCTCGTATGCACAAACCGTTATCTACAGCGAAAATATGGGTAGCCCCTCAGGAACTACTGCTATAGCATCCCACATTTTTGAAAATAGCGCACCAATTCTATATGCGGGCACAGCGGATGTTAGAACTACATCGCCTTCTACGTATACCAATGCATCGGGATCGGGAAATGTGAATTTTACAAATTCGGTGGGGCGTTTTTTTGTAATTTCAGGTATTAATAGGACAAATTATTCAAATATAGTACTAAGTTTTGGACATTATAAAAATACAATAGCGTCTAGCAATGAGCTGAAAGTAGAGGTAAGTTCGGATAGTGTTTCGTGGACACAGCTCACTTATTCAAGACCTTCAGGAACGGGGACAGTAAACTGGGTGTTGATTACAGCTTCAGGAACAATACCTTCAACGGCTAATTTAAGATTGCGTTTTACACAAACTAGTGGTGTGGCATCTTTTAGAATTGATGATGTAAAATTAGTTGGCGATTTGCCTGCGGGTTTTCCTTCTATTACCAATGTGTTGTCAAAAAATACTGCAAGAAATACTTCATTTAGCGACACTATCAAAACAACCAATCCTGCCACTAAGTTTAAGGCTACAAATTTGCCTTCGGGATTGGCCATAGATACATTGACAGGAATTATATCGGGAGTACCAATAGTGCCAGGAGATTTTAATATTACTATTTCGGCATCTAATTCCGTAGGAACGGATACCCGTATTTATAAATTGAAAGTAACCTGTGTCAGTCAAATTACTATTTCGCCTACTTCGGGGCCTTTTGGAACGGTTGTTTCTATAGTGCCCGATAGTGCGTCTGTTTTTGATATGACCAATGGTTCGGCGAATTTGGGAACTGTTTTGCTCAAAAAAGTATTTTCAAACAATATGCTTCTTCAAGTGCAAGTAGGATTGGATGCCAAATCGGGAACTATTATTGCCTCAAATGGAACTTGTGTAAGCAATCCTGTATCTTTTACCATTACCAATTCAGATACAACAACTTGTGAAGTATTGTCAAGCACGATTACATATTCTGATATTTTTATTTCTGAATTGTTTGACGAAGAAGTTGGTTCCGATGGATTTGTAGAAATATACAATCCCACTCCTAATACGGTAAATTTAAACCAATATACATTAAAGCGATATGCAAATGTAGGCGATGCGCTACCTACTGACACCAAAGTGTTAACGGGGAATTTAGCACCCAATCAAACCGTCTTAATAGGTACGGGTGAAATTTGCGGATTGCTTCCAAGTGTTGCATTTGGAAATGGTTTTAATCAAAATGATGAATTTCGTTTGGAAAAAGGTGGTGTGGATATTGATATTGTTCAAACGCCCGTGGATTTGCCGGGATATAATTTAAAAAGAAGATTGGATGTAGTTGCACCCAAAACTACTTTTTTGCTTTCAGATTGGTTGAGCGATGATTCCGAATCTTGTTTAGAACACGATTTGGGGACATATCCACTTTCGCTAGCCAATGCTCCTTTTATCATTCAAGAACCTAAACTTGTTTATTCTTGCGAAATGACCCAATTTTCTTTGAAAGTGAAAGCACAAGAGGCCAAAGTAGGAGGCAACCCTCTTGCTTATCAATGGTTCAAGCTGGATTCGGGCAGTAATATCTGGACTACACTCACCAATAATGCAGACTATGAAGGTACCACTACCGATTCGTTGATTGTGAAAAATTTAAATACAAAATTTGGCACACAATTTTATGTTCAAGTAAGGGAAAATACAGCTACTTGCTATAGAAATAGTTTTGTAAATTATTTGAATAGAAATGCAATGATTACCAAACCGATTTTGTTGTCAACGCTTTCAAATCAAAATTTTTGTTCGGGTCCGGCTAATTTAAGACTTAAAATATTGGCTTCGGGAGCTAACTTTTATCGTTGGTACAAAAATGATACATTTATTGTAGGAAATTCTACCGATTCTTTAATCAAATTGAATATAGGATTCTCAGATACAGGAATGTATAAAGTTGTAGCTCTCAAAAGTACAACCTGTGCGGATAGTTCTTCTGCCAAAATTTCTTTTTCGTCTCCACTTGTCATTACATCATCGCCTTCAAGCACCAATATTGTCGCGGGTAGCAATTATAGCTTGTCGGTAACAGCACCAGGCGCAACTTCATTCCAATGGAAACGAAATGGAATAGCTATTCCTGGCGCTACATCTTCAACTTTGAATATAAACAATGCCGTAATAGCAAATGATACCGGATGCTACAAAGTTATGTGCTATAGAACGGCTCCGTGTGCCGATAGTATAGAGTCGGGCTGTGCTAATTTGACGGAATCGGGTTCGGGACCTTGTCCTTCTATAATTTCTCAACCAAAAGATACTATTAAAGTATGTACGAATGATTCATTTCGAATAAGTGTAAGAGGGCAAGATTATTTAGCGTTGCAATGGTATAAAAATGGTGCGCCAATATTGGGCGCTACAGATTCAGCTTATTTTGTAGCAAATGCGTTGAGTACAGATACAGGCGTATATAATGTTGAATTAATAACGCTTAATTCGAGTAGCTGTCCTAGTTTGTTTTCTACAAATACTATAGTGAAGATAGCTACTTCGCCTATTTTGACCGCACAGCCACAAAAGAGTTTTCATTGCGAACCCGATAGTCATCGATTGGTAGTAGTAGGCTCTAATTATTCTCAGGTGAATTGGTATAAAAATACAATTTTGGAACCTACTTTACAAGGATCAAGTGTAATGATTAGAAATATAACAGAGTCCAATGATTTTTATGTGGCAGAACTTTTGGGAAATAATGGATGTCCTAGCGTAAGGTCAAATTCGGTTCGTGTTGTAAAAAGACCACCCAATAAATATGCTTATCTAGCCCCAAATTCAATTTTTGATATGACAGAGCAATGTATAGATAAAGATGGTTTTGTTTATTATACAAAAGATAAAGAAGATCAGTTTTTGTTTGGGATTAGAAGTTGGGATACATCGGTTCGATTTGCTCCCGATATAGAATTAATGACCTCAAATATCTCTATTTTGCCGTCTTCTAATAATTTTAATCAAGGATTTATATATGGAAAAAGATTGTTTAATGTAGATTTAATAAAAAATAAATTGAAATACAGTTATGATGTTCGGTTTTTGTATGACAGTTCGGATTCTTCATCAATTATGGATATATTTAAAGGATTAAAGCAGGTCTATGGAAATCAAATAGTTCCATATAATAAGGATCTTATGGCAATTACATCTATATTAGTTCCATTTACGAGTAGTCTCCTAAATAGTGTGTTGAATTTCAATAATACCATTTCTACATTTTCAAAATCGGGGAAAATTAATAGTATTTCGTATGTAGATATAAGCAACTTGGTAGCGAATAATGGCGGCGGTACATTTTATATGCGATATGAATTGAATCCAATTTCTAGTATTGTTTCAAATAGGAAAGATGCAGATTTTGCTATTTATCCAAATCCTGCAAAAGATTTTGTGTCCATAAAAATGCCTAAAACGTTGTTGCCTGTAGATATCGCTATTACAGATATTTATGGTAAAATGATTTATGAGTCAATAGCCAATAGAATTTCTTCGAGAGAAGATTTTAAAATAGATTTGAATGAAATCGCAAATGGAAATTATATTATCAAAATACAGATACAGGGGTCTGATGCTATATTTAAAAAATTGATAGTTCAGCGATAATCTATTTAATTACAGCATTGATTTTATCCCAAAGTAATGAGTCAAATCCTGAAACGGCAAAGCTAGGATTGGAAGGATTTGAGGCTTCTCCCATACGCACAATTACCATTTTCTTGCTAGGAATTACATAGATTCTTTGGTCATTGGCGCCCATAGCTGCATACATATCGCTAGGAGCATTTGGGATTAATGATCCTTGATAAACAGTTTGTTCGGTAGGAATCATAAACTTATTTTTGCCATTGAGCCACCATAGATACCCATAAGAAGGGTTTATAGATTGAGAAGAAGAAATACTCTCTTTGAAATAAGATTCGTTCAAGATGGTTTCATTTTGCCATTTGCCCAGATTCAATGAAAGCAATCCAAAACGAGCCATACTTCTAGTATTGCTATTATAAATTTTAAATACAAGTCCATTGTTCCAGAATCCGTCCATACCAATTTTGTTTTTAATTTTGGCATTGAAATAGGTCTCAAAATCGGAATTAGATGCATTAGAAACAATGTCCATCAATTTTTGAAAAACATTGTGATAAGACCATCTCGTTCCTGCATCGGCTACATAATTTAAGTTCGACTTAATAACAAGCTGTTTGGTATCATCTATGCCTGAAGTCATAGACAATAAATTTTTACAGGTTATCAAATTTTCTTTATCAACAGGCATATTTGTCCATCCACTTCCCAAATATTCAGACGCTACATTATTGATTTTTAATAAGTTTTCTTGTTGCGCTATACCTATCGTGGAAGCTACTAACGTTTTTCCAGCACTATTCCATTCCCAAGAAGCTGAGGCATTGTGGCCATTGTAGTATTCTTCCATTACGATTCTTCCATTTACCAATATCATAAAGGATTTCGTGTTATTTTGAATCAAAAAATCCTTTAGCTCTTGAGTTTTGGATGTATTCCATCCTAGACTTGTTATTTCCTTTTTCTCCCATTCCGATGAATTGATAGGAGGAAAATACATAGATTCTATTTGAGTAGATTCATTTTTGCCACAAGAGGTAGAAACCAATTGAAAAAATAAAAATAGAAAGAATAGGTTTCTTTTTAAATATTCCATATAAAAGAATTAAAAAAAAAGTACTATTTGTTTTCTATTGCATCGTTCAAACTATCAACCGATGTAGAAAAAGAGAAGACATCATTAAGTGTATAGTAATTGTTTTTATCTGTACAAAAAGTATATGCATAAATAGCAAAATCTAATTTAGATTCTTCAAAAGAAAACATTTTGCAAATCCCTTTGATTTGAGCTGTAGACATACAATTTGCTTTTATAGCTTGTTTTGCTATTTTCAATTGAGTTTCTTCAAAGCTTTGACTTTTAATCGAACTCGTTACCTTTCCATATTCAGTACTAGAAACGGGAAGGGTGCAACCTTGTGCTCTTCTTTGTCCACCTTGACTTTGGCTTGGAGCACTTTCATTTGTTTGTTGATTGTTATTGTTTGTTGTTGTGGTTTCTTGAACTTGAACATCCATAATGTCCATTCCCATCACATTTACTTTTGTGTTTACCGTTGTAGTGTTTTGCGAAAACATTGAATTTGCTGAAATGATCAGTAAGAAAAGAATACGTTTCATATAATTTTTTAATTTTTAGACAAATATAAAGTGAAAAATTTAATTTTTATATAAATTTTCATTTGTTTTAAGTCCTATACTAAATCAAAAAAAGACACCCATTGCTGGATGTCTTTTTAACTAAACTATAAAAAACTAAACTAAAAAACTTATGCCAATTTGGCCATTTTTCTTTTTCTGATATTGTGCTTCCATACACTTACCATATAAAACATTACAGGAACCATAATGAGGGTAAGAATGGTAGCGTAGGTAAGTCCAAAGATAATCGTCCAAGCAAGTGGTCCCCAGAATATTACGTTGTCACCACCTAGATAGATATGTGGATTGAGGTCGCTGAGGAAGGTGAAAAAGTTGAAATTGAGCCCAATAGCCAATGGAATCAACCCTAGAACGGCTGTAGTGGCGGTAAGTAAAACAGGTCTTAGACGCGATTTACCACTTTCTACAATCACATCACGGATATCTTCAATGGATAAATCATCGTGTTTTTCTACGCCACGCTCGGCTACTTTTTCATCCAATAGAAGTACAAAAAAGTCCATAAGTACAATTCCATTTTTCACTACCACTCCAGCCAGCGAGATAATTCCCATCATTGTCATCAAAATTACAAAATCCATATTGGTAAATACATACCCAAGGAATACACCACTGAAACTCAATAGGATTGTTGCCATAATAATGACTGTTTTTGATGTAGAATTAAACTGAAGAATAATAATAGTAGCCACACCAATCAACGCATATAAAAGCGCAAGACCCAAGAAGTTTTGATTTTTGGCTTGTTCTTCTTGCTCACCACTAAATCGGTAGCTTACGCCATTTTCAAATTTATAACTTTTCAGTTCTTGTTTGATTTGTTGATTGATTTCATTGGCATTGAATCCGTTCAATACATTGGAATAAACCGTCAAAACACGTTTGTTGTCTCTTCGTTTGATTTGATTAAACGTTTTTGTATTTTCGGTAGTAGCAATCGTCGTAATTGGGATTTGCATCATTTGACCGTTGTTTTGATTTCTAAAGGTCATCGATTGATTGAACAATACACTAGCGTCTTTTCGCTGACTGTCTTGAAGTCGCATATTAATTTCATAATCATCGTCGCCTTCTTTATAATTATCAATTTCCTGTCCATAAACCGCTCTACGAAGCGTAAAGCCAACCAATGCGGTAGACGTACTCAAATTTCCAGCGGCTACACGGTCTACATTTACACGAAGCTCAGGTTTGTCTTTATTTACATCTACACTTAATTGTTCAATACCTTTGATTTTTTTAGTATTGATAAACTCAATCATTTTCTCCGCTTCTACCAGCATCTGATCATAATCTTCTCCTTTCAGTTCAATACTAATAGGATAGCCCGATGGCGGCCCATTTTGTTCTTTTTCAATGGTGATTTTAGCGCCCGGAATTGGAGCTATTGTAGCACGCAATGTATCTAAGATGTCTTGTGTATTAATGCCTTTTCGCTCTTTGAATTCGTGATACAAAACGGTTACTTTACCTTTGTATGGCATTTCGGAACTGTTTCCAATATCCATACGCACATTTCCACCACCTTCACCTACTTGCGAAGTTACCGATTGCACCAAAAAGTCCATACCTCCATACGGTTTCGTATAACGTTTCAATACATCCAAAACTTGTTTTTCTACTTTTTTTACGGCTTCATTGGTTTTGTTGATGTCGGTTCCCTGTGGGTATTCTACATACACAATATTCATATTAGGAATATTATCAGGAAAAAATAATACTTTTCGAGGGAATACACCAACTAAAATAAACGATAAGAACAATAAAATTATAATACCAAAAAGCGCATTTCTTGGTTTTTTACCTTGCAATAATCCTGCCAAATATCTTGAATATTTCTCTTCCAATCGAGGGAAGAATGAATGTTGGAAATTTTGTGTCCATTGAAACAAATATTTGTGATAAAACCACATCATTCCTATAGAAAGCAACGCTAAATGTCCTATACCTCTCAATACGCCACTTCCCATAATATAACCAGGGATGGCAAATAACAATCCAACGACAAATAAAATTAATGAATAACGATTCATATCCTTTTTTTCGATATTTTCATCGCGTAAATCCATAAATCCTGCGGTCATAGAAGCATTGATAATCATTGCTACGATTAAGGATGCTGCCAATACTACAGATAGGGTAGCAGGGAAGTAAATCATAAATTTACCCATTGTACCCGGCCACAATCCCAATGGAAAGAAAGCCGCCAATGTAGTAGCTGTAGAGCTAATTACAGGCCACGCTATCTCGCCAATTCCATATTTAGAAGCATCAACGCGGTTCATTCCTTTTTGCATATTGGCAAATACGTTGTCCACAACCACAATTCCATCATCTACGAGCATTCCAAGTCCCATAACCAATGCAAAAAGTACCATCGTATTGAGCGTAACGCCATACCAAGATAAAAATGCAAATGCCATCAACATAGAAAGAGGAATAGCGGACCCTACAAAAAGTGAGTTTCGAAGTCCCATTGTAAACATTAATACAAGCATTACTAGTACAATTCCAAAGATAATATGATTGGAAAGTTCATCTACCGAATGCTCTACACGATGACTTTGATCTCCTGTAAATTCAACACTTACATCTTTTGGTAAGTATTCTTCTTGTGCTATTTTAATTTTTTCTTTGATTTGTTCTATAGCGGTAATCATATTTTTACCGCTTCGTTTTTTTACGCTAAGCATTACCACTTCTTCGCCTTTTTCACGTGCAAATGTAGTTCGTTCTTTTTCTTTAAATGTAACGGTAGCAATATCTCTCAATAAAACCACGCCCCCAAAAGATTTAACCACAATATTGTTCAATTCTTCAGGATTTTTGATTTCTCCTACAATACGAATATTGCTTTGATTGCCGTCTTGTGTCAAATTTCCTCCGCTCAACGTAATATTTTCTCCTTGAACGGCTCTTTGTACATCGTCAAATCCAACTTTTGAAGCGGTCATTTTGAATACATCTATCGCAATTTCTACTTCTTTGGTTCCTACGCCTAAAATATCTACTTTTTTCACTTCGGCAATATCTTCGATGTCATCTTTGAGATCTTCACCAAATTGTTTGAGTTGCTGCGCGGTATAATCCCCTTTTAGATTAATATTTAAGATAGGATTTTCTTCCGCAATATTGATGTTAAATACAGTAGGACTTACCTTTCCGCCATTATCTAGGGTAGGCCAGTCATTGTCGGATTTAGCCAAATCTACCTCGTCTTTTACCTTTTGCTTGGCAATGGGTACATTGACACTGGTATTGAATTCAATAATGACATTGCTGAAATCTTGAATGGAATTACTGGTAACTTTTTTGACGCCGGCAATACTCTTCATCTGTTTCTCCAGTGGCTTGGTTACCAGGTTTTCCATGTCTTCAGGAGAGGTCCCCGGATAAACAGTAGAGACGT
>CAZUUI010000038.1:0-5703 GCA_964622955.1 uncultured Chitinophagaceae bacterium
GCTTGTTATTCTTGTGCAGCATCATATTCTGCATTCTCACTTAACTCACCTTTTTCTCTAGCCTCTGCCAAGGCAGCACCTGCTTCAGCTCTTCCCTCAGTTTTCAAAAACTGTATTTCGGATTTTAATTTTTCAAAACTTTCTTTTGTTAAAAAAACATTAGACATATAATTAAGGATTTATTTATTTTAAAAAAACAGAGACGTTCCTTTTTTCAAAGAAACGTCTCCGATATAATTTTGCAAATATAAAACTATTTTATCAATATAAGCTCAATTCTATTATTTGCCTCTTTTCCCGTTTCAGAATCATTTGATTCTAAAGGCATTGAGTCTCCTTTCGCCTCTATTTCTAACTTAGTAGCTGGAACACCTTTATCGGATAACAATTTTTTAACTACTTCAGCTCTCTTAATTGCAAGATCAATATTTGATACTGCATACTTTCCATTATCGGTATGAGATACTATTTTCAATTTAGTGAATGAAGCATCTGCAAGATTTGCTGCAATTCTCGTTGTAGTTCTCAAACCAATTTTTTTGATAGAATCAGTACCCATAATAAATTTGAGACTTTTTGCATCTTCCTTCAAATCATTTTCTAAAGAATTAACAGGCACAGATTCAATTGCATTAGATGAATTAGTCGAAGAAGTCTTAGGAGCTACCTTGGCAGGCTCTGTTTTTGGAGTAGATGTTTTAGGAGCAGATGGTGTTTCTTTAATTATTGTTGAAGAACCACTAGTGTTTTTTAAGTTTCCATCATCAACTAATGTAATTTCAACACGTCTATTTATTTGACGACCTTCTTCAGTTCTATTATCTGCTATTGGTTTTTCTTGACCAAACCATTCTACATTTATTGCATTTTCAGGTATTGACTTATTTGCAATTAAGTACTTAGCAACTGCTATTGCTCTATTTTTAGAAAGGGTCATATTATTTTCTGGCTTACCCATTTCATCAGTATGTCCAATAACGTTAAATTTATTCTCAGGATAATTACGCATCAAATCGCCAATAACATCTAATGCTCCCATACCTTTTAATGTTAACTGAGCACTAGCGGTTTTAAATTCAATACGCTGAGCAAAATCTTTAAACATTTTATTTACGTCTCTGTACTGTATCACCGTTTCAATTTTTGGAGGTAATTGAACCAATACAGTATCAATTCTAGTCTCAACTTTTGGTTTTTCAACTGGCTTAGTTTCTTTTACTACTTCTGCAATTGCCAACTTTTTCACTTCATAGTCATCACAATTACCTTTAGAAAGCATATACGTAAAACCTACGTTATGAGTACCCGCAAACACCCAAGAAGGACGATAATTGTAACTTATTTCTAAAACTGATGGATTTTTTGATTTACTCATTGGGACATCTACCGAAAATCCAGCAGCAATCCCCATATGAGCTCTTTTAGTAGTTTCTTTGTCTATTCCATTAGTTTGATATAGATATCCAAATCTAAATGAATAACGTTCACGATAAGAATACTCTGCACCTACTCCATAATCATTTTCAATAAATGGATTATAAATAAAACTACCTGATAAAGATAATCTATGTGCAGGTCTACAATATACATCTTTTGATTCTGGCATTTTTCCTATGTATAAGTCCTTTGTAAATGCAATAGAAAATTGAGTGGGTAATTCAAATTTTGCGGCTCTTAAATTATAAGGAATTTCATAACTTGAACTTCCAGGAGCTGGTCTTTTTACAGTTAAACCATCGCCTGAATATTGCATAGGGAATCCTATATTTCTTATATGAACACCAAAATGAATATCATCCAATTCACCTGTTGTATATTGAAGTCCAGCATCTAAAGCAGCACCCGTAGCACTTACATTGCTTATACCTTCGCTAATTAACTTCAATGTTATACCTCCATTTACATATTTGCTAAATCTTCGAGCAAAAGAAAACCCTAAATTCAACATAAAAGGAGAAAAAGTTCCTATTGGAGTTGCGCCATTAGCTGTTGTAGTCAATGGTAATTTCCCAAAACTTAAGTAATTAACATTAAAACCAATATTATTACCTGGTGAAATTTCACCAGCTACACCTAAATTCATCAAACTAGTTTCTGTTCCAGACAACCATGATGTATAATTAGCCATTACAGAAATTTTCCTATTCATAGCTAATCCACCAATATTAGTTCCGAATGCATCCACACCTCGTACAGTAGCAGAATTGATTCCAAACATACCCATTGTCTTTGCCTGAGGCGTAATCAACAATTCATAAGCTCCTGCTTCTCCTGCTCTATCTGAATTTCCTGCAAATGCAGTACTGCATACTAACAAGACACTTAACGTTTTTAAAAATTTAATCATATACTTAATTGACTATCTACAAAATTAAAAATTACTTACATCCGCAGAACGCATGGTAGCGAACAACTTCAATACTTTACTTCCGTATTCAGGAGATTCTACATTTATATAATAAACCCCACTTGAAACCAATACGCCTGAGTTTGTTCTTAAATCCCATGAAATTGAATTATCTAGATTACGCTCACCATTCGTTTGATTGGCACCATAGAATAAATCAAAATTTTGGTCTAAAGACTGCTTCAACGTTCTTACCAATACACCATCCGTTGTAAAAATCGAAATCTTAGCGTTTTTAGGCACATTAACAATTTTTATTGTATTTTGGGAAACACTGGCCTCATAAACAGAGTATGCATTGTAAGGATTGGGAACTATTATCATGTCATCAAATGCAGCTTTTATTAAATCTTTATTGCCACGTGAAGGTGCTAATCCTTTTGTAGAAAATTCATACTCTAATTTATCATTATCCAAATAATAAGAATATGGTGCTTGAACTCTTATTTTAACTCTTACATCAGATGGAATTTTATAAATACCATCTTTATCATATATGGAAAGTCCTTCGGACATGTGCGGAATAAATGTCCAAGCAAAACTTTTATATATTGCAGCTACTTTCGGATTTAATTCTGTATTATTATTAGATTGATTTAATAATGCTAAATTCACATCCGCATTATTTCTATCTTTATTGAAATTAGCTAACAATACTTTTTGATCGGCTTCTCCCCCATCATATAAAGTGTTAGTGATATATACAAAATGACTACCTCCTAAAATAGGTGAATTTAAAGGCGTAATTGTCTCATCGGTAGGATCCCACCACATATTGGCTCCTCCTTTTCCTCTATTTCTTGAATTCTCTCCAAAATAAACATTTACACGTTGTCCTGTTTCCAAATTAATAGCATAACCAGGAAAATAACTTCTACCAAGATCGCCAGAAATTTGATTTTGATTTGTATCTAAGGAAGGAGCTTTTCTTATTTGACCTTTTAATGCATTGAATTCATGAAACTCAGGAGTCTCTCCAGTTTCTAACACAACACATTTACTCCACTTAGATTTATCATTAGTAATAACAAGATCAACACTAAACAATGAATCTAAATTATTCTCAGGTCCCTCTGCCACCGCTTGACTTCTAGTAAAATTGTTTGTTAAAGCTTTCCATTTAAATCCTGGACCATAACTTGAATAATTTTTTGTAATATCACCACTCTCAATTGCATTGTTTGATGTCAAACAATAAGGCGCTATTCGAGACTCATATAGAGTATTGTAATCAAATTTTGGATCATTGAAAACTTTTACACCATTTACTATATTTAAAGCTGAAGAAAACTTACCATTTGTTACATCATCAAAATTTCCAGATCTAATCCAACTTGCATATTCTTTTTTATCCTCATTCTTGAAAAATTGAAGCCATTTACTAGTGTCACTATAGACAACATCAGCTTCTATTGGCTTGTAAAATCCACGCTTATTTCTAGCTACAACACCTATAGAATCCGCTACACCTATACCCACTGTAATTCCATATTCTTTCAAAACTCCATTAATCTCTGTAAAAATTGATTGATCAAATGGTCTATCAATATTTTTTTCAGAAGCAATAATATTACCATCTACTTCCAATTCCCAATACCCTTTTGGTAAATTTACTTTATTTGTTTTTACCCTACTTGAATCTGTTATTGATAATTTAAATTCTGCATCTACTACTTTGTAAGGATTATTTACAAATACATTTATTGGAGCAAAACCAGCTTTATACTTTAATTTATCTAATGCATATCCATTTGATTCTTTAATTATTTCACTTTCCTGGCCATCTACTAATTCCAGAAAATAAGATCCATTTCCTTTCCCTTTATTTCTTTGTATCTCTAATGATTGGTTATATTGTGAATTGATCTTAACTCCACTTGCAGAACTATTATGAGGTATTGCACTATAAACCTTTATAGCTGAACTAAAAATTAATGGGGAATTATTATTTCTTACAAAAGCAGTTGGAAGTGTATTTGGCAATTGATAATTATTAATTGCAAAAGCAACTACTGCAAAATAATAAGACTTATTATTAACCAAATTTTTTCTCCCTTCCAATTCAAACAAATCTTGAGTTATTGTTAAAGTTTTAGTTATACCTTCATTTGGTAAGACTACAGTTTCATAATCTACAGGCTTCCAAATCACAGCACTAGGATTATTAGGGTCTTTTACTTGAACGGTGTTTGAGACTGATTTCGCAAAATTATTCTTAATATCCATTACCTTTACCAATCTTGCCAATGAAGTATTTTTCAAATCTGCCAATGTAGAAACCGATGGCGATGATAATTGATATATCAAATACCCTTCAAATTTATAAGTACTATCAATAAGGTTAAATACATTTGGTATCGGAGGTAATTTTTGACTAAAAGACTCTCCAAAATTATTTGAACTAGAAGGATTCTTTAAATTTAACACCAACATATTGCTTTCTTCAATAATTTCAAGATCTGGTGCATCGGGACCTTTGATAGATTTGAAATTATTATCAAATAATGATTGAGCTAGATCATCCGCTTTAAAAAGATGCTCTTCTACATCTATTTGACAACCTTTATACGATCCAGCAGGTGGTTGAACAAATATTACTCCTATAGATACATATTGGTCTTGACCAGCAGCTAAGTTAAACTGACCTGAATGTTGTACAAAACGAACATCTCGTTGTGGCATCGATGCAGAACACATAGACCATTCATTTACATTGGCTGGATTCCCAGGAAAACAGAAATTTGTAGGAGTAGTTCCTCCAAGGCAGTTTCCACCTTCGGTCAATATACCCCCCGTTCTATTTTTTCCTTCCTGATAATCTCTAAATGGAGCAGCGGTTTGAGGATCTGAGTTGGGTGCATTTGTTTCATTAATAAAATAGTTAAATGCTGTCATTTTATTTGGTAAACCATTCAATCCTACAGCACCTTCAAAGAAATCAACTCCTATAATCGGAATTTTTTCTCCATATCCAGGTACACTTGTAGTAGCATCAAATGCATCTGCATTGACACAATATCCTAAGTCTCTGGAGGGTGTACATCCAACATAGTCATCGGTATAATCACCCATATCGGTATCCACAAATTGAGAAATTACGCAATTTCTTAAATTACCTACTGATTTTTTAGCTATATCATATCGATAGAAAGTCATGCTATTCAAATCATTTGAAGTAGTAAATTTCACATTAAGAATAAGCGAATAGATTTGATATTCGTTGTCATCCAACTTGTCCGCTGTACTCAACTTAAATTCTGGTTCTAATTTGTCCTCTTTCTTGTCGCAATTCACGA
>CAZUUI010000038.1:5713-11646 GCA_964622955.1 uncultured Chitinophagaceae bacterium
AAAAGCAAAAGCCAAACAGTTTAACTGAATACCTATTTCTAAAGAATTAGAAGCACCTGTATGAGCATTTCCTATATCATTCATTACCCAAAAAATCATTTGATCGGCTATGGCACCTTCGGTATTTCCAGGAATAGTACCTTTAATATATTTAATTGCTGGATAATCCCCATTGTCAGGATTATAATCTCCATCTCCATCTTTATCATAAAATGGGGCCATATTTTCACTAAAATCACTTGCAATAAAACCTGCCCCGGGCATACTAGGCATATTTGGATTGTTTTTACCAGGCCAATATTTAATAGCATCTGATATTTTGCCATCTTTTATAAACTCTTTAATATCCTTACCTTTAACTTCAAAAAATCGATTAAATTTATTACATTGGTCTTTAGTAGTATTAGAATTTCCTTGCTTCATAGGACCAGGAAAAAAATCGGTACCATTTGCAGAATAGGTTACATAAGCCGATCGCAATTGATTACTAGAATTCAATCCAGACAACCATAATGAACCCGCAAAAATAGGATTGGGTTGTCTTTCTCCCTTCCCAATTTGTTCATTCGTTAATTTTGGGGCACCATATTTAGCATTATTTCTATCCCACCATAAATCACCTGAATTTAATAGACGCGCTCTTATATTATTGATATCTAAATCAATTTGAGCACTTCCCATAGAACAATCGCCTGCTCTTGGTTTAATTCTTCCAGATTGTGATGACACATCTATTGAAGAATTTTTAGCAAAAGAAACAATGTTCAGCGCAATCAAAGCGAATAATATTATTACCTTTTTCATATATATCTAATTTATTTTTTTAGAAATTAATTATACCACCTAATTGAATAACTCTAGGGATTGCAAACATTGAAGGTCTATTATTAGGAATTTCAAGACCAATTCTATACAAATCTCTAAATGATTCTCCATATCCTTTTAATGTAGTTTCTTTACTTTGGAAATCCAATTGTGCTTGTGGACTTGTCAAATATCCATCTGTTTCAGCACTTCCAGTATACCTATATACATCCAATACATTTTGTGTATTTAACAAATTTCTTACTTGTAAATACAAATTAAATGAAACTTCTCTTCTACTATCTGGCTTAGAAGAATCAGCAGCACGTCTACCAACTTTAAACGTAAAATCTTTATCAATTTTTAAATTGAAGTTGTAACGCCAAGGTTTGCTAGCAGAGTTGATATCTCCCAAATTTATAGCTCTCTCCAAAGTAGAGATATAAGCTGCTGGAGTAGTATTAGACTGCAAAGTATATGGTTGACCCGACCTAAGATTTCCAGCTAAGTTCACACCAAAATTCTCAAGAATTTTTTTCAATTTTTGAGGACCATCATAATTAACACCTGAAGCAAAACGATAATCCAAATTCAAATTGAACTGATGACGAACATCATAACTTAGTGGCGCAATTACTTTTAGATTTCCTTGTCCTGCATTGATCAAATTCAACTGAGATGTACTACTTGAACCAGTTCCTTCTGCAAATTGCATAGTGTAATTAGCTTTAATTCTCAAATTTTTGGTTCTTCTCAATTCATATGCAATTCCTGCACCTTTAACCGTTGCAAAATCAGAATTATCATATGTTATATAACTTTGAGGATAAGCACCTTGCAGTTGAGTAATTTGAAGTTGATCTTGGAATTCTCTGTACGTAAAATTAATAGTAAGCGATGATCTATTACTCAATTTTTGTTTAAATCCAAATTCAATATCTGTAGTTCTTGGAGTTCTTAATGATGGATTATTTATAGATGTTGTAGTTCTTAAATTAAAAAGATTCCAATAATTAAGAGGAGTTGCAATAATAAGACCTTGATCAGGACGTTGTGTTAAAACATCATAATGGGCAAAAAACATTGAATTTGAATCTACTTTAAAAGAAAAATTTACCCTTGGCATAACATTAAATTGTGCAGAGGCTCTTTCAAAGACTTTATTCGGATCAAAAGCATCGCTTTTAATATCTCTTTGATTTCTTTCTAATTGATTATCACCTTTTAAATACGGTTTTACGGCTCCACCAGATGCGTCAATAATTGTATTTACAGGTGCTTCATTTCCTATATTGTCAAACCATCTATTTCCTACTCTATAACCTACAATTTTAGTAGGATTATCAATATTATCTACATATACCACCGCATTTTTATCTATAGAAGATGGATGAGGACCCAAATTATTAACTTCTGATACTGTTCTTGCTCCATTTATTACAAATGGGTCAATAAGTTTATATTGATTTGAATTAAAATAATCCACTCTTACTCCCACGTTAAATGCGATATCTTTTAACTGAAATCTATCTTGGATATATCCTGCCGCATAAAAAGGCTTAAACGGAGCTACATTTCTTTTATAGTTACCTTTGCTGTCTTTATCTTTGAAAAAACTTTCAAAAGATGCGTCCATAGGTCCCATTTCGCCATAATAATTATAACCATAATATGAAGGGGCTATTCCATTTTGAAGCAACTCATCTGCGCTAAACATATTTACACGAATTTGACTCGGTTTTAGCTCATGAACATAAATTCTTTCATTAGTATCTTTACCACCTAATCCTTCTCTTAAATTTTTAGCAAAATTCGTTGCATTTCCACTTGAAACTTCTTTATCATAAATAATAGTATCCAATACACCGAAAGCAATAGCCGTATCAGGTCTTTGTTTTAAGTAATCTTGATAACGCATTCTCACCGTTCCATTATTCATTACCAATAATGGATTATAATTTCTAGTCTCATTTACTGCCAAATGTTGATTAGCAGATCTATTTGCTTCTTGCCATAATGGTGTAGGGACCATGGTAAATGAGCTATTGATTCTTTGCTCTGCTTCAAATCCTATTTCAATGGTATGCTTATTTAGCTCCTTGCTTTTCTTATTTACTAAGTCAAAATTCACTAAACCAGAAACACGGAATTGATTTCTATCAATTTTTTGCGCAGTAGGATATACCCTTCCATATGGATAGAACAAATTATGTAAGTTTTGATCAGCTCTTTTACCATTAATCAAAGCACCTGCTACATCCAAACTATTAATAGATTGCGCAAAACTTGTACCCTGAGTTAGTTCCAAAAACTTTGTAGTTAAATTTGCGGCAATTGGGTTTACGGTTCCTTCTGTAAATCGGACACCATTTGGAGAAAAGCCTTTTACAACATTAGCATCTTGAAAAACATTGTATTTTCCCGGCGCGTAATAAATTGCAATTGTATCATTACCAGTTACTTGAGACAAATTATATACTTGATTTTCTTTAAACTCACCTATATAGCCATATCCCATTAAATCAAATCCAATTCCATTTGCATACGTATTTGAAATTGATTTTTCATAATCCATTTGTAATTGTAAATAGGCCCCTCTTATTCTCCCTGTATCCGCATTTTGATTAGAAAGAGGCATATACAAACGAGCAAAAGCACCATAAGTCTTGTCATCTGATACAGGATTGTTTTCATAATTAAGCAAAGAATACCTGCTTATGAAATCTCTGTATATATCAGAAGAAAAACGACCACCAATCGTTACATTTATACCTTTTTTCTCATTAACTTTCCAATCTAGTTTACCATTTAAACGAATTTGTTCTCCTGAAGTATTCTGATGCGCAGAAATCCTTTCAAAATCATTAGATCTCAATAATTCTTGTGTAGTAATAATTGAAGATTTATCTGCCGAAAAAGTATAAGGTGTTTCTCTTAATTTGTTGAACGCTTCGTCTTTTACCTTCCATGAACCTAAATATGAAGGAAAACGATCTTTGTCATATTGATACTCTCCACTCAAGAAGAAACCGAGAGCTACTTTTCCTTTTTCTTTGTTATATTTACCATTTACCATTGGAGAAAGTGTGTCATAATATGATTTTTTTCTAATCAAAGGGCCTCCAATATTAAAGTTAAACAAATTATATCCAAAAGGATCTAAAAACTGAGAAGTCAAACCTTCAAATCCACCTTGAATTTTTTCTGAAGGACCTTTTGTTGTAATATTAATAACAGTTCCTGTAAAGTCACCATATTTTGCAGGTACACCCGAATTAATTACTTCTAACTGACCAATTGCCGATGGAGGTAATGAACTCGAACCCGTGATTTTAACCCCATCAATAAAGACAACGTTTGCATCTTCTCTGGCACCACCAGCATTAATTCCACCTCCTACATCATCTTGAACTAATCCACCGGTTGTCCCAGCCAAGTCATTTACATTTCTTACAGCAGACTCTTTTACTTCTGCTGCACCGATAGTATTATCTTTTGGAGTAAAAACGTTAACAATTTCTTGTTTATAGATACGCTTAGCTGTAATTTTAATTTTATCACCGCCAACTATATTCTTTGCTTGTTCTAATTTAAAATCAAGTGTAGTAGGTCTACCTGCATATATCATTACATCAGTTTCTACAACTTGAGGCTTTCCAACATATTTTGCCAATACATTTACTTTTCCTGGATTTATACCTTTGATTGTATATCGTCCATTGATATCGGCTCTAGCACCTTTACTCGTCAGTTTTTTACCTTCTGCGTCTGTAACAATTACAACCTGCGCAAAACTTACTGGCTCTCCCTTTTCATCTACAACTTTTCCCTGTAGCTCCCCAGTTTGAGCTTGAACAGATATGAATGAACCAAATAAAAGCGCGAGTATGTATAAAATTTTCTTCATAAAGTAACTTTACATTTTTAAATATTCCTTAGTTATTTCGTTCTGCAAAAAAACGAAAAATTTAGCTACAAATCTATAACTTTTGTTCTAATAACTTAAAAAAAATTAACTTCGTTTATTAAACAATTGATTTACAATCTTTTCGGAAACTAATTTTGATAATAAAAAATAGCTTTCAGATGACCATCCCGCAATATGTGGCGTCAAATGTAATTTCTTTTCTTGAATATACTTTTTTACATTTTCAATTTCCTCAAAAGGTTCATTTTCAAAGACATCTAAAAATACTTTATGTACTTTTTCATTTTCTATAGCCCCTATCAATGCTCGAAAATCAATAATTTTTCCCCTTGATGTATTTAAAATTGAAATTTTATGCTTACATTTTTGTAAGAAATCTGCATTTACATAATGAAAAGTTTCTTTATTTAATGGCAAATGCAAGGATACGATCTCTGCTTTCTCAAAGATTTCTTCCAATGTGGCTTCTTTGATATAGGATTCAGAAACATTTAGAGGCAAAATATCGTGCGCCAAAACCGATACTTCAAATCCCTTTAGTTTTTGTGCAAAGGCTTGTCCTGTATGACCAAATCCGATGATAGCGATTGTTTTTCCTTTCAACTCTTGCCCTCTATGTATTTCGCGAAGCCATTTCCCATTGAGCAAATCCATTTGTGCGTGAAAAAGATTGTTGAATCCTGCCAAGAGCATAGCCATAGCGTGTTCTGCCACGGCATTAGCATTGCCTTCTGGGGCTGAACAAACAAAAATACCTTTTTGACGACAATATTCCGTATCGACAATTTCCATTCCAGATCCTACGCGACCAATAGCTTTTAGATTTTTTGTCTTGTCTAGCATTTGTTTATCTACCAAAATTTTGCTATTGACAATCAATATATCAAATGCTTCAATAATCTCTTGAACCCCAGCGGTATCTATATTCTCATAAATAATACAATCAATACCATATTCTCCAAAAGTAGATTGTAAAATAGGGTGAAATTTTTCGGTAATTAAGGCTTTCATAATCATTAATCAATTTCAAAGACTACTCTAATTATTTCTTTTTGCTGCAATTCGCCCAATTGTTTCCATTCTTTGGTGGTATAGGCTTCAGAACGGCCAATCCACTTATTTTCTAACTCATTTTTAACATCCCAATTTCCATATTCTTTCATTCCTACAATATCCATATTCAAAAACTTGGCTATTTTAT
>CAZUUI010000039.1:0-9950 GCA_964622955.1 uncultured Chitinophagaceae bacterium
CCCAATGCAAAAACTTACTTGTCGCGTGTGGTGGTAGATGATAATATTTCGATAGAACAAGTAGCCGCGGTAAAAGGGTTTACACGCAGAGAATTGATGATTTTTAATGAATGTGAGGGCGAGCAAAATTTGACCAAAGGACAAAATTTCTTTTTGCAACGCAAAGAAATAAAATCGCATATTGCCGTGCACGAAGCTAAATTTGGGGAAAGTATCTATGATATTTCACAAATTTATGGTGTGAAGCAAGAAAGCATCCGCAAGTTCAATAAATTGGAAAATTGGGAACAACCGCAAGCGGGAGAGGCTGTATTTCTAAATAGTGTAAGAAATACCTATATGAAAACCCGAACGTATTATGAATTGCAAAAAGAGCGTGAAAAATTGCAACGCGAAAAGATTGAAAATGATTTGAGAAATACTATCAAGCCTCAAAAAATATACATTCAAAGTCCAAAGGATTCATCAGCCGTTAGCGATGCTCCCAAAACGATTATTCATATTGTAAAAGCAAAAGAAACCATTTTTTCGCTTGCCAAAAAATATGGTTGTACCCCTGCCGAAATCAATAAATGGAACAATCTAGCCGATGCTCCGCTTCAGTTGGGGCAGAAATTGACGATAAAGTTGAATGAGTAAATTATAGTTTATTTTCTAAACACTTACTCCAAAATCTCTCAACGCATTGTTCAATGATGTTTTGAGGTCGGTAGAGGCTGTTCGTTTTCCAATAATCAAAGCACAAGGAACTTGGAATGTGCCTGCAGGAAATTCTTTTGGAATTGAACCAGGAATCACTACAGAACGCTCAGGTACATAGCCTTTGTATTCTATGGGTGTTTCGCCTGTAATGTCGACAATTTTTGTAGATGCTGTCAAGACTACATTTGCGCCCAAAACCGCTTCTTTTCCTATTTTTACGCCTTCTACAACGATACATCGGCTTCCAAGAAATGCACCATCTTCTACAATTACAGGTGCTGCCTGAGGAGGTTCTAATACGCCGCCTATTCCCACACCACCGCTCAAGTGTACGTGCTTGCCTATTTGAGCACAACTGCCCACAGTAGCCCAAGTGTCTACCATAGTGCCTTCGCCTACATAGGCACCCAAATTGACATAGGAAGGCATAAGCACTACGCCTTTTTCCATAAAACTTCCATAGCGAGCTATTGCGTGTGGAACCGCTCTAACGCCTTGACTTTCATAATCTTTTTTCAATGGGATTTTATCAAAAAATTCGATTTCGTCGCAGATATTGATGGTGCGCATTTCCATAATGCCAAAATAAAGTAAAATGGCTTTTTTTGCCCACTCATTTACCTTCCATCCCGATTCGGTAGGTTCTGCCACACGCAATTTGCCTTTGTCTAGCCATTCCATTGCATCCAAAACCGCTTGTTTGTTATCATTCAAAAGACTTCGGTCTTCCCATATTTTTTCTATTATTTCTTGAGTCGCTATCATTGTTTTTATTTTATCCTAATGGCACAAAGGTAATTAAAAAAAATTATTTTACACCCTTCCTTTACAAAAAAATACAAAGTCATTCCGACCGCAGGGAGGAATCTCATAGTTTAATCTTTAAATGTGTATGCTCTAGATAATATTGAGATTTTACGAAAGTTCTAAATTATTCCGATTAATTTTGTTTAAATTTTATAGTTAATGAAATTTTGGATTAAGCTTGTTTTTATTTTTTCGATTCCTATTCTTTGTGGAATTTCGGACAATTATTTGCTTTTTACACCCGATTTATTCTCCAAATCCGAAAATTATCAATTCTTAAAAACAATCTCAAAAGAACAAGAAAAAATGGGGTTGTTGTTGGGATTGGTTTGTATCCCAATGCTTTATTTTTGCTTTGCTTTTTTGGTAGCACAAGTAGACTTAGCCTCACAAAAGGCACTTTTATCCTTGCGAAAAATTGTTTTAGTATTAATTTTTATTGGATGTTTGGTTCATACGATGTATTATTTTCTGATAGAATGGCTACAGATATTTCCATCGATATTTTATTTTGCAAAAGGTTTGGAAATGCTTTTTGTAATGAGTTTCTTATTTTTCGCATACAAATTATATCAAATTTCAAGCAAAAAACAGCATATTGATTTGTACAAAATTCGATTTTTCAATCCTTTTGGCTATTTGATTTTATGTGTAGTTTTTGCGTTAATTTTCCCTTTAATGGGCATTCGATTCTTGATTTCAGCGTTTAATCTTTCTTTTTTGTGGGTCTTGATAGGCTATTTCTTTTTTATTCTCATTCCCCAGAAAATAAGAAAAATCCCTAATATTACATAAATGTAATAACTGATAAAACGCCAAATAAAAGCGATTACGCCGCTCATCCCTTGCTCAAAATAAGGGCAATAAAACGCCATATAAATAGCCTCCGCCAATCCACTGCTTCCAGGGGTTGAGGGAAGATAAAACATAAGCCAAAGGGCATATTGTTTTGCATAGATGAGTCCCAAATCCAACGGTGCATTTGCAAATCCCCAAACAATAGCTACTCCTACCATATACCTGCCCGCCCAGCTCATAAGGGTGTATAACGCTAGCTGAATCCAAAACGTGATTTTTTTATTTTTATATGCAATATTGGTTTCAAATAATTCTTTTCCAAATTCTACAATTTGGGATTGCCATCGGTGTAATATTTTGATGCGGGATAGATTCAAAAAGGCGTTTTTTATCCATCGAGGAAATACAAAAATTCCAATAAATGCTATGGCTACAAAAAGAAATATAAAGGTAAGAATGGTAAAAACAATTTCTTGAATATAATCAATGTTTTTGAGAAATGAAAGCTTGGATTGTAAAACGGTCCAATCAGGGCAATCGGTATGAGGGGCTAGCATCGATTTTCCATAAATGAAAAATAAAATGGGAAATAGCAATACAAAGATGAATTCATCTAATATTATTGCCAAAAGAACCAGTGAAGAGGCTTTGGCGGCCTTTACCTTGTTTTGAATGAGTAGAAAAACCGCTACCGCTTTGCCGCCTAACATTCCGGGTGTGATAGCACTCCCAAATTCCCATAGCAAAATAATTTTGACTAATTCTTTGAATGAGATTTTTTTATCGGTAAGTAGTCGAAGGCGTAGCACATATCCCAAATCTCTCAATACAAGCATACAAATAGCGAATAAAACACCTTTGATAACTTGTGAGGTCCATTGAATATTTCCAAACTGCGACACATCAATGGTTTGTCTAAAAATAAAAAGCCCAATCAAAAGGATTAAAGCTATGTAGAAGAGATTTCTCTTGGCTTTTAAGGGGCTTTTTGAAGACATTTAGTAGATGGAATTATGGGGGTAAAGTTACAAAACATTATTGATTTGCTCTTTAATTTTTTCGAGATTGTCCTTCATTTCCACTACATTGTGTTGCATTTCAAAATCATTAGCTTTTGAACCAATGGTATTAATTTCTCTTCCTATTTCTTGTGCAATGAAATTGAGTTTTCGCCCAATAGGTTCGTCTAGCTGAACCGTAGAAAGAAAAAGCGCTAAGTGATGATTCAAACGGCTTATTTCTTCGCTGATGTCCAGTTTTTCGATAAAATAAATCATTTCCTGTTCCAATCTATTCTTATCAAATTCAATTTTGGCGTTCAATTCTTCAAAATTTGCAAGAATTTTTGTGCGTTTGGCATCAATTCTCCTGCTATCGATAGACTCCACCGTTTTTTTCAAAGCTTCAATATTATTTATCCAATTTGAAAAATCTTGAGCGAGTGAAATACCTTCATTTTTGCGATATTGAATCAAGATATCGGATGCTTTTTCTACTTCTTTTTCCAAAAAGAGTATTTCTTCTTCGGATAATACCTCTACGCTGGTGTCGGAATTATTGTTCAATAAATATGTGAAAAGCATATCGGTATTAGCATCTACTTTCTTTGCCAATTGTAAATGCGCTTCGTATTTTTCTATAAATGCTGCTTCATCTATGTTTACAAGTGCCGTTTTTGTTTTTTGTAGATTGATGTATAAGTCAATCTTTCCTCGTTGCAATTTTTTCTGAATGATGTTTTTGAAATTTAATTCCAGATTTCTAAAAAGTTGACACGATTTGAAATTAATCTCCAATCCCTTACTGTTCAATGATTTTAGTTCAATTGTATAGCTATTTTCTCTAAATTCAAAAGTAGTGAGGGCATAGCCCGTCATAGAATAAATCATTTAATGGTATTTTTTTTCTAATTTAATTGTCAAAGATAAAGATACTTTGGTCTGTTATCGTTTTTATTTTTTTATTAGAACAATAAAACTGTGTAATATCAAAATGAATAGTTGTGCATTTTCAAAGCAAAATATAGTGTAATTTCAAAGTTAGTAGTAGTGTAATTTCAAAATAAAGTATCGTGCAATTTCAAAATTGTATGTATATTTGCCTCACAAAAACAATAGGTTATGAGCATTAGTAGAGTTATTAAAAAATCGATGGATATTTATTTGAAAAAATATCCAGTTTTAGCTTTGACAGGACCAAGACAATCGGGTAAAACTACATTTTTGCGAACAGAATTTCCAGAATATGAATATATCAATATGGAAAATCCAGACTTGCGTACGTATGCCGAAAAAGACCCAAATAGTTTTTTGAAACAATACAGCAATTATGTGATTTTGGATGAAGTACAGCGTGTGCCCTTTTTATTTTCTTATATTCAATCCAAGGTGGATGAAAATAAAATTATGGGACAGTATATTTTGTCGGGGTCGCAAAATTTTCATCTTATGCAAAATATAACACAAAGTTTGGCAGGAAGAGTTGCTATTTTCAAGCTTTTGCCTTTTGATTTTAATGAAATGAAATCGGCCAATCTCTTAAATGAAGACTATGCGTATAATCTTCACAAGGGGTTTTATCCAGCTATTTACGATAGGGATATTCCCTCCAAAGTTTTCTATTCAAATTATATTCAAACTTATGTAGAGAGAGATTTGACGGAGTTGATTCATATCAAAGATTTGCGTCTTTTTAGAAATTTTATAGCCTTGTGTGCCAATAGAGCGGGTTCGTTATTGAATTTAAATGCTATGGCAAAAGATTGTGGCATATCGCAGCCTACGGCAAAATCTTGGCTATCGGTTTTGGAAAGTAGCTATATCGTATTTCAATTGCAACCTTATTATACAAATTTGAATAAGCGAATAACCAAAAGTTCAAAACTCTATTTTTATGACAGTGGATTGCTTAGTTTTTTATTAAAAATAAAAGATGCGGATAGTCTCAAGATTAGCCCTCATAAGGGAAATTTATTTGAAAATTATATTGTGTCGGAGTTTGTGAAAAATAATTATCACCAAAATTTATTGCGCGATATTTGGTTTTGGCGCGATGCAGTAGGTCACGAAGTCGATTTGATGTGGCAAGATGATGAATTGCTGAATTTAATAGAAATTAAGGCTTCGGAAACGATTATGCCCAATATGTTTAAAGGACTTTCTTATTTTGAAAAAGTAATGCCCAATATGGTGAAATCCAAGACTGTTGTTCATTCTGGGAATTTTAATCAAACGAGATTGCTTGGAAATGTTCAAGGCTGGAATATGTTGTCTGATTTAGAATGATACCGTTCAATTTCAAATCAATATATCGTGTATTTTCAAAATAACATATAGTGCAATTTCAAAGTAGATTATAGTGCATTTTCAAAGTACACAGTAGTGTAATTTCAAAGTTGGTATACATTAAATAATACAATATCAATTATTTATGTATGTTTTTACTAAAGTGCTTTTTCTATACCCAAAAGCCATCTAAATTTGAACTGATTATTGTTGTCTTCTCTATTTGGGTTGGATAAAAACAATGGCATATCAAATCGGAAATAAAGTGGTTTTACGGTTTGAAGAACACCAAATTTTTTGATTTGTAAACCTGCTCCAAGACCTGCATCAAACAACATAGGCGAGGCGTTGAATGCGAATCCATCGGCGTGTAACAAAGCGGTTCCTATTTTCCCCATATCGGCAAAAGAGTATAGTTCTAGACCTAATGTTTGGCTCAATCGTCTGAATTTTATAGGACTCAATCGCTCAAAATGAATTTGAAGATTGGCGCTATATCCCGAATTTTGTGCTTTGAGACTATGCAAAGAATTTCCATCTTCTATGAAACTTCGCATTGTATATCCTCTCATATTGAGCCCGCCCGCCATATTAAGATTGCTGGCATTGAGTCCTAGATTATTAAAATCGTACAATGAGGAAGGAATCAAAAATACAGAACGTGTAAATTCATTTTCGATCATTTGTTCCATATTGGCATTTCCTGCTTCTAGCAAAGACGCATTCGGTACGCCATTATCACCTTTTTCATTTACGCCTAGCCTGCCATAGAATCGAGCTTTGAACAAAAATTTATATAATGTTTTTTTGAAAATGTGTTCATTTTCAATGAAATTATAATTGTTGTAACTTAGAATAGACGCTCTTATGGCGAGTTTGGATTGATGATAAATATTGCTTTTATACAATTTTGAATAATAAATCTCTGCATTAATACTAGAATTGAGTCCTCCATTTCCCCAAGCGGTAGGGTCGTAGTGATAATTGTATGTGCCATAGCTAGGGCGCATCATCATTTTGTAGTACAACGAAGCCGAAAAATTATCGTTTAATGGCTTGCTCAAGCCAATCTTATTGAGAACGATGCCATCGAGCCAGCGCGAATGAAATGAAAACGTACTGTTTTTGATAAAACTGTGCGTAGGCGTGCTGTAATTGAAGCGATACGAGATAATATCATTGCTATTATGTCCAAAATTATTTTCGCGAATAGCGCCTTTTCCTATCCCTGTATTGACCCAAAAGTCAAATTGCATATTGTGGAACGAACGCATATAATTTCCATTGAAGTGTACGCCTAGTTTTACCCCATCAAAATTATTATACCATACATCGGGTCTCCAGAAAGCGTGGTAATAATTTCTATCCAAATTGTCGTATAATTTATGGTCAAATTTGAATTTGATAGGGAAATAGCTATTGTTGTTCAAAGGACGAATATCTGCCAATCTTCGAGTAGTATCTATTTCTACTTTTTCAACGGCTTCGGGCAATTCTATTTTGGCGCTATAATCCGTTTTGAGTTTATTGTCCCATCCTATCCAGCGAGGCAGTCGGGTAGCATCGGTTTCTTTTTCAAACCAAGTATTTGGGATGTAAAAATTGTATTTTTTGCCACTTTTTCCAGTAATAGTGAGGTCTATTGGCATTTGCATTTCGCCTTTTCGCTTTAGTTTCAGTTCATAAAGATTGCCCGAATCCAATTTGTCTAATCCTACAAATTTATAATCGATATGCTTGCTGGTCTCTATCCATTGGTCAAAAAACCAATTCAAATCGCGTTTTGTATAATCAATTATGGATTGTCTAAAGTCTTCAATATAGGGATGACAAAAACTCCATTGATTGAAATAATGCTTCATAGCACCCGAAAACAAGCTATCGCCCAAAACATATTGTAGATTGAAAAGCATAGTAGCGGTTTTTGAATATACGTGTCCATAGCCTCCGCCTTGTCCCAATGCACCGTTGAATCCATCGCTATGGGTATTGAGTGTAGGGTCTTCGTTGTGAACGGCATCGCGCATATAGCCTAGATATACATTGGCTTCACGAGCTTCTACTTCTTCAAAATGTTTGTGCAAATATTTATTGGTAGGTTTTGGCTGTACCACATATTTTCCATCGATTCGTTCCATCGCCCACACGGTAAGGAATTGAGTAAAACCTTCATCCAGCATCGCTCGATAGGTTTCATTATTATTGACCATACCATAGAACCAATTGTGTCCCACTTCGTGTGCCAATAATTTTCTATAACCGGGGTCGCTGCCGCCGTCCATTGTAAGCATTGGGTATTCCATACCGTCTTCGCAGTCTGCTACTATCATTTTTGGATAAGCGTATTTCCCAAAATCACGACTGTAAGTATGGATAACTTTATGAGTGAATTCAGTTGCATTTTTCCATCCACTGGCATGATGTTCTAGCACCATAGCTACTACTTTTACATTATTGATGATGCTTTCATGAATTCGATACAAAGGTCCAGCAATCCACGCAAAATCATGAACGTTTCTGGCCTTGTATTTCCATGTTTTTCGAGCACCTTTTTGGATTTTTTGTTCAAACGTAATGTCGCTATCCCATTTATTTTTCCAGAAATTAGATAAATCGAGTTTATTTCTCAATTCTTTGGGCATTACATCGTTTTCATTTTGGATTTCTCCCGTAGCTTCTACTACAAAATTGGCAGGAAAGTTGAGTTCTACTTCATAGTTTCCAAAATCGCCATAAAATTCTCTATTTAAATGCTGATCGGTACACCATTTGAATTTTCTATCATACACCGCTAGACGAGGATACCAATGCGCCCCATTAAAATGTCGTTGTCCTTTTTGGACAAAGGATTTCATACGTCTTCGGGTAGCGCCACCTTTGCTGTAATAGGTGTTGAATTGCAATTCAATCGTAATATCAGTATTGGGAAGCATAGGCTGTGCTAGCCAAACTTTCATTATAGAGCCATCTATTTCTCTTTTGAGTTCGGTGCCATTTATTTTCAAGGTTTTGATTTCATTGCCCAAATTTGCTTTTTCCCATTTTCCATATTGAATTTTCATACCATTAGCTTCTTGAAGATTGGTCAAATAAGAATTTTCTAGAAAAGCATTTTGGTACAGATTGAAAAATAAATGATAGAGCGTATCGGGGCTATTATTTGTATATTTAATGTATTCAATACCCGAAATTATTTCATTTTTTTCGTCCAAATAGGCTTTGATTTTGTAGTCTATATCTTGTTGCCAATAATTGGGTGCGGGTTTTTTATTTTTCCAATAATAAGGGTTTGTGGGAGACTGAAAATCTTGTGATTTTGTAAATACAAAAGTGCAAAGAAAGAAAACAACCAGTGTAATTTTATTTCTATTCATATTGATTTAATTATGAAAATAAGTGAAAAATTATGTTTATACCGAACGCAAAACCGAACGAAATGCTACAAATTGGTCCCCAAATTTGGCAAATCCTTTTTGACGCATTTCCTGTGCAAAATTATTGATATAATCAAAGTAACGCGTCATATCCGAAGTGCTATACTGAATATTGAATGAGCTGCCATCAGTCTCGTTTTCATCCAGTAGTTTATAGAATCGAGCCGAATCAAAACATCCTGTATTGATTACGTCTTGAATATGTTCCTCTTTTAACCAAGCGATGAATTCATTTTGAATGTCTTGGTTTGGTTTTACGGTTACGCTATATACTATTTCTTGCATAGAATATTTTTTAGAAACTTGTTGTTAATTGTGCTCTAATACCACTAAATGCAGGCTCCATTCTACATACACCTCCAGTACATACTATACCTTGCAACTGTTTTACATATCCCATTGTAAGTCGTGTAGCGCCTTTTGTATAGGCTGCAAAAAAGGAATAAAAATGATGTGGCGTTCTGTTCTCCACTATGAAATAATTTGGATTGGTTTTGAAATTATACAAATCCGATATTGAAAAAGACCACGTAGGCGCTATATTAAATTCTACCAATGCAAAAATAGATTGCCCTAGTTCTTTTTCGGCGTGCTGGTATTGAAGTTCGGCTCTTATCGATTTTTGTTTTGAAATTTTATAAGAAGCCTCTGTAAAAAATGTATAAGCTTCTACATCTTTTTTGCCATCTTGCTGATACAATAATTGATTGTAATACACATATTGACCACCAAACAAGGCTTTTAATTTGCCGCCTAATAATTTTTTAAACTCTACATCGGCGTAGCCTTCTCTATAATAAGGGTCGGTTATATTAATCGTATCAATCATACATAGACTAAGATTAATTGCTACTTTTGGAAATGGGGAATAGGTGAAATCGAGCGAAGTTCCTATTTCTCCAATATCTTGAGGTGCTATCTGAAA
>CAZUUI010000039.1:10080-11634 GCA_964622955.1 uncultured Chitinophagaceae bacterium
TATTTTCTATTAAATCCATTAAAAACAGCCTCGGGAGATTTGTAAGCGCCTTCAAAATACCAAGTTAAGTTTTTGTAGGTCAATGTATTGTATAGTTGATAAACCACAGTGTTGTATGAAGCGTCAAATTTGTCGTTAGGATTGGTATATTGTCTAATGATAGCATCTACACCATCACGAGCACTTCCATCCAACGTTCTATTTACTACCGAAGCACCTGCATTGAGCGAGAGATTTTCATTTAATTCTTTGCTCACTTCAACATTAATCGCTTTTATAAATTGCTGATTGGTGCCAAGCTCATATTTCTGAACTCCCGCCAATCCTCTTAGTTTTATATTTTCGGTCAAATCATATTTTACTTTTGCTCCAAAAATGGCATTATCTATTCCTAAATTTCGTTCTTCAAAAGCTCTTAATGCAATCCCAGAACCATATTGTTCGTAGAAATAACCTCCAGTAACTTCCAATTTGTCTATTTTTTTTCTCAAATACCAATAGCCAATACCATTAAATGTTCTAGGAATTACGGGGTTTTGAAGGATAGAATTTAAATGCACATCAAAACGAATTCCTGCGTCAAATTGCATTTCGGGATTGGTATAAAATAGTTGAAACCAAGAATTGGCAGAGGTTTTGTTGATATCATAATTATTTCCTACGGTTCCTATTGCCGAATCTCTATCGTAAAAGTCTGCATTGAGTCTAAAATTGCCAGAAATTGAACCTTGACCGTTAAATGTGTTAAAAATATTGAATAAAATAAACCCGAGCAGTAATTTTTTCATCTAATAGCTGTTAATGTGATAATAAGGTGCAAATATATTATTTATTTTAATAAAAAAAATATTATTTACCTTTGTCATAATATTTAAACAATAAAAAAAAACGAAATGAATAGATTATTAGTAGCGTTGGCATTTATACTTTCAGGAGTATCTGTATTTTCTCAAACCAAAATTGGATTGAAAGAAGTGCCTAGTATTCAAGTAGAAGATTTGGCAGGAAAAAAAATAAATTTAAAGGACTATATCAAACCTGGTAAAAATTATGTACTTACTTTTTGGGCTACGTGGTGTGTGCCGTGCAAAAGAGAGCTTACCAATATGGTAGACCTTCAGCCAAAATGGAAAGATAATTTCAATACAGAAGTAATAGCCGTATCTACGGATGATAGCCGTGCAAAATCAAAAATTAAGTCGTATGTAGCGGGTGAAAACTGGCCTTTTACCGTAATGCTAGACCAAAATCAAGATTTGATGCGTGCATTGGGTATTCAATCGATTCCTTTTACTATGATTATTGACAAAAATGGTCAAATCGTATACAGCCACAACTCTTACGTAGAGGGTGACGAATTTGAAATCGAAAATAAATTGGCAGCGATTTCAAAATAAATTTAATCTTTTCTTATCTTTTAAAAATTTTATAATAAAATGAAAAAAATAGCATTTTTTGCACTTGCCTTGTTTTTTGTAATGAATGTACAAGCCCAAAAAACAAAGAAAAAAACGACCAAACCCACTAAGTCAACCAAAATGACAAGTACTACTC
>CAZUUI010000040.1:0-3190 GCA_964622955.1 uncultured Chitinophagaceae bacterium
CTCAATTATGGAAGAGGATTGGAACAGATGATTTTGGCTATGAAATCAATTGAAGGCATTTTATGGATTTGTGGAAATGGAGATTTGTACAAAAATCTACGCTATTTGATAGATATGAATGGATTGAGCGAAAAAGTAATTTTGTGGGGATATAAGACACCGTCTGATCTACAAAAAATGACTTCGCAGGCTACAATTGGTATCAATTTATTGGAAAATAGAGGTTTAAATTACTACTATTCGCTAGCCAATAAATATTTTGATTATATACAGCATCGCATTCCTAGTATATGTATGAATTTCCCAGAATACAAAAGATTAAATGACGAAATGGAATGCAGTGTATTAGTTGATAATATTGAAGTTGAAACTATCTCCAACGGAATCAATCGATTATTTTCAGATAAAGATTATTACAAAAAATTGCAAAATAATTGCGATATTGCAAGCCAAAAATATACTTGGGATAGCCAAAAAGAACGTCTCATTTCACATTATTTATAAAAAAAAGAAATGAACCATTTACATATAGTATCATTTGACATACCCTATCCTCCTGTTTATGGAGGAATTATAGAGGTTTTTTACAAAATTAAAGCCTTGCACGATTTGGGTTATGAAATTACGCTCCATTGTTTTGATTATAAAGGCGTTGCGCATAGCGATGTGCTCGAAAATCTATGCAAAAAAGTGCATTATTACCCTAGAAAAAAAGCGTATCAGGTTTTTTTCAATCTAATGCCTTATATCGTATCGTCTCGAAGCAATAATGATTTGCTTTCAAACTTGCTTTTGGACGACTCGCCTATACTTTTTGAAGGACTACACACTTGTTTTTATCTTGGGCATCCTAGCCTAGCCAATAGAAATAAAGTAGTGTGTATGCACAATATAGAATGGGATTACTATCAAAATTTGAGCAAAGCAGACCAAAATTTTATCCATAAAATTCACTTCAATGTAGAAAGCAAAAAGCTTAAACAATTTGAAAGTGTACTCAAATATGCGCAATCTATTTTTTGCATCAACAAAAAAGATGCCGAATATATGATGCAATATTGCGAAAATTCGCTCTTTGTGACACCTTTTCATCAAAATGAAACGGTAAATATTAAATCGGGAATTGGCGATTATATTCTCTATCACGGAAGCTTGGATGTAGTAGAAAATCATCAAGCTGCTACTTGGCTTATTATGCAAGTTTTCTCCAAAATTAACAAAAAAGTAGTCATTGCTGGCAAAAAACCAAAATCGAGTTTAGAGGATTTGATAAAAAAATATTCCAATATAGAATTGCAAAAAGATGTATCAAAAGAAGCGTTAAACGATTTGATAGAAAATGCACAATGCCACGTACTCACTACGTTTCAAGGCACAGGGCTGAAACTAAAACTCCTCAATACCTTATATCGTGGGCGCGAGGTAATTGTAAATAATTTGATGGTAGCCAATAGCAATCTAGAATCTTTATGCACAATTGCCAATACTCCAGAAGAAATCATCGAAGCGATTGACGCTAATTGGATGAAAGAATTTTCGGATGAAGCCATACTGAAACGAAAAAATTATTTGAATGAAACCTATTCAAATGAAAACAATGCAAAACGAATGATTCCATATATTTTTAAAAACTAATCAAAAAAAGTAATAGAAAAGAGATTGATGAAAAAAAATTATTTTGAAGCAAGTGTAAAATTACACAGAGAACATAAAGGAAAATTAAAAATAGCCTCAAAAGTGACTTTGGAGAGCTTGGACGATTTATCTACCGTGTATTCACCGGGAGTGGCACAGCCTTGTTTGGAAATTCACAAAAACCCCGAAATGGTAAAAGAATTGACCATTAAAAACAATACCGTAGCCGTAGTGACCGATGGCAGTGCGGTTTTAGGATTGGGAAATATTGGCGCGGAAGCATCAATTCCTGTAATGGAGGGAAAAGCAATACTTTTCAAGGAATTTGCCGATATTGACGCATTTCCTATTTGCCTCAAAACACAAGAAGTAGACGAAATTATTTTTATCGTAAAAAATCTTGCTCCCGTTTTTGGCGGAATAAATTTGGAAGATATTGCGGCACCTAAATGCTTTGAAATAGAAGAAAAATTGCAGGATATAGGCATTCCTGTTTTTCACGATGACCAGCACGGAACGGCTATTGTTCTTTTAGCGGCCTTGCTCAATGCGTGTAAAGTTGTCAATAAAAATATCAAAGACCTCAAAGTAGTTATCAATGGTGCTGGAGCGGCAGGTGTAGCTATTATGAAATTGCTCAAATGTATCAATTTTGACAATAGTTTGTGTATTTCGGTAAAAGAAATTCTTATGTGCGATACACAAGGTATAATATGTAGAACGAGAAAAGATTTGAATGAGAGTAAATTGGAAATTCTCAAATATTGCAATGCGCGCCACGAAGAAGGCACTGTAAAAGATGCCATTAAAGGAGCAGATGTATTTATAGGTGTAAGCAAAGGGAATTTGCTTACAAGCGAGGATATTGCTACTATGAATAAAGATGCCATCGTATTTGCGATGGCAAATCCAATTCCAGAAATTATGCCTGAAGAAGCTTATAAAGGTGGAGCAGCCATTGTAGGAACGGGTAGAAGCGATTTACCCAATCAAGTGAATAATGTATTGGCATTTCCTGGTATTTTTAGAGGTGCATTGGATGCCAAAGCCACTCAAATTACTTCCAAAATGAAGTTATCAGCAGCCTATGCACTCGCGAATTGCGTACCCAATCCTACCGCTGAACATTTACTACCCAATGCACTAGACAAATCTGTAGCCAAAATTGTAGCGGAAGCGGTAAAAAATGCGTGGTAATAAAATTAAATAAATCTTTCAATACATAAAAAAGCCTTGAATTTAAATTCAAGGCTTTTTTTATATCAGAAAAATATTTTTTTTATATTTTCTTAAATAGACAAGAAGCATTGTGTCCTCCAAAGCCAAAAGTATTGCTCAAAGCCGCTCTTACGGTTCTTTTTTGCGCTTTATTTAGCGTTAGATTCAATTTTGCATCAATATTCTCATCAGGAACTACGTGATTAATCGTTGGAGGAATTATGTCTTCCTGCACCGATTTGATACATGCTCTAGCTTCAATGGCTCCCGCAGCACCTCTTCGATGTCCAGTCATTGATTTCGTAGAACTGATATGGATATCATAAGCATCCTTTCC
>CAZUUI010000040.1:3200-7576 GCA_964622955.1 uncultured Chitinophagaceae bacterium
ATGTACATTAATATAATCGATATCTTTTGACGTCATACCTGCTTCCTCTACCGCCAATCGCATTACATTCAATGCACCCAATCCTTCTGGATGTGGAGCGGTTAAATGATATGCATCTGCAGTAAGCCCACTTCCTACCATTTCTGCATAGATTTTAGCGCCTCGTTTTACAGCGTGTTCGTATTCTTCCAACACAATTCCACAAGCGCCTTCTCCCATCACAAATCCGTCGCGGGTAGCATCAAATGGTCTTGAAGCGGTCAAGAAATCTTCATTTCGCTCGCTCAAAGCTTTCATAGCGTTGAATCCACCAATTCCTCCTTCGGTAATTGCTGCTTCGGCGCCACCAGCTACACATGCATCGATTTTCCCATATTTAATAAACATAAATGCCTCCGCTAAAGCAATTGTAGACGAAGCACATGCTGCCACAGGAGCAAAATTAGGTCCACGAAATCCGTATTTCATCGAAATATGTCCCGCGCTTATATCGGGTATCATTTTAGGGATAAAAAACGGATTGAAACGTGGCATGCCATTGCCTGTAGCAAAGTTTGAAATTTCATTTTGGAAGGTAAGGATTCCACCAATACCCGAACTCCAAATCACACCAATGCGATCTTTATTCAAATTATCGGCATCAATGCCACTATCTTCGATACATTGTATAGCTGCAGCCATACTATACTGTGATACAGGATCTAGCCTGCTTATCTCTTTTTTTTCAATGTAAAGAGTAGGATCAAAATCCTTCAATTCACATGCAAATTTTGTCTTAAAATTAGTGGTGTCGAATCTTGTAATTAAATTGGCACCACTGACTCCATCAATTAGATTTTGCCAAAAGGTGCCAACATCATTACCAAGAGGCGTTACGGCACCAAGTCCTGTAACTACTACTCTTCGCATAATTCTTTAATTTTTTTTGAAAAATAAATTTTTTCTATGCAGCAGAAGCTTCTTCTAAAAATTTGATAGCATCTCCTACGGTTCCGATTAATTCGGCTTTGTCATCAGAAATAGATATGTTGAATTCATTTTCAAACTCCATAATAAGTTCTACAATATCCAATGAATCCGCTCCTAAATCTGCTTGAAAACTAGCTGAAGGAACTACTTGTGATTCCTCTACGCCTAATTTCTCTACAATAATTTTTGTTACTCTTTCTGCAGTTGTTGACATTTTTTATAAGTTTAATTTCTGCAAAGATACATACTTTTGTTTTTTTTTTGAATAATTTATTAACAAAATAGTAACAAAAATGGATATATTGAATAAGTACTTTGCTAAACTAGATGAAAATCAAATAGATAAGTTTGAAAAACTCTACAGTTTATACGAAGATTGGAACCAAAAAATCAATTTGGTATCGCGAAAAGATTTTGAAAATTTTTATACACATCACGTGCTACATTGTTTGTCAATAGCTAAATTTATAGAATTTAAAAAAGGGACAAAGATAATGGATTTGGGCACGGGGGGTGGATTTCCAGCGATTCCTTTAGCTATTTTTTTTCCAGATGTTCAATTTTTGGCTGTAGATTCTATCGCAAAAAAAATTATGGTAGTGGATGATGTAATTCAAAAGTTGGAATTAAAAAATTGTAGCGCAAGAGTGGCGAGAGCCGAAACGATTTCAGACCAATTTGATTTTGTAATTACAAGAGCTGTAGCGCCTTTGAGCGACTTATTGTTTTGGACCAAGGGAAAAATACACCCAATTGCATTCAACAACCTAAATAATGGCATAATTGCCTTGAAAGGAGGCGATTTGAAAGAAGAAATTCGCGAATCGAAACGAAAAGTAATTCTGAAGCCTATTTCAGATTATTTTGAAGAAGAATTTTTTGAAACAAAAAGTATTGCTTATGTGCCTTTTAAGTAAAAATAAATCAAAACACGTTTTTCCTTAGCCCGGATAGTAGCGGCATGAAGTGGACTGGCAGGCCGTGATGGCTAGCGGGCGGATGCTGAAACAACGTGGAAGCACACGTACCGCTTGACAGCACGTGCATTGCCAGACTGCTTCATAGAGCAAATAGCCGGTGTAAATAGGATATGAAAAGGATTCTGTTTTTGCTCCTTTTAAAAATTAACTTTTACCTGCAATGAGGTTATCTAATTCTTGTGTTGCAAAAATTGCTAATTGTTGCATATTTTCGGCATCAAAAGGCGACTTGAGGACAGGATGTTTTTTGAGGAAATCTTGATTGAGTATGCTCAGATTTTCCGCTAGATTATCAAACTGCGCAATGGCTTTGGGAGCATCTTGCTTGTACATTTGGTAGAGCTGTGCCGCAACCACAACGGCCAATCCATAATCTATCATATAAAAAGGCGAATGATAGAGATGGTCCATAAATTTCCACGTTTTTCCCGATCCAAAAAATGGATTTTCGGAGGTATCTAAAAGCAAATTATATTTCTTTTGAAGCGATAGAAAAAGTGCATCAATTTCTGTTTCCGTAAAATCTTCCATTTCATATAATTTTTCTTGAAATTCATCATACATACTCACGCTAGCCATAAGTCTAAAATGGTTGACAAAATTGCTGATTTTATATTTTTGACTTTCGGCGCCAAAAACATCCTGCAAGAATGGATACGCTAGCATTTCCATTGTATGAGAGAATATTTCTACGGTATCCAAAGTACATTCTTGAAACTTATAATTGGACGTCTTAATCCAAGACAAATAAAACTGCAAGGTATGACCAAATTCGTGCGCTAGGACTCGAAAATCGGAATCTTTTTTCTGAAAAACACTATAGATAATAGGGGTGTCAAATATGAAAGTAGCATAACCTTTGGAGACTTTATTTTCTCTATCTTCGTAGTCAATTGCATTATTTTCAAGCATTTGTGCATATACTTTTCCCCAATTTGAATTGATAGCATTGGTTACTTTTTTATATTTTTCTATAGTTTTATCATTGTTTAATTCTAACAATTTTGCAGGGCCATCGGCAAATAACACATTGTCGTAATATGTGAGTTTTTCTACGCTTAAATTGTTCTTTTTTAGTTCATTTACTTTGTTGTAAAAAGGCGCAAAATAAGTTGAAACATTATTTCTATAATCGGCTAAATCCTTGTAATCATAGCCAATTCGATTCCATTTTTTCAAGGAATATTCTTTATAGTTTTTGTATCCTAATTCTCTTGCGAAAGCATTGCGAAGTGACACTAACTTTTTGTAATTTTCAACATAAAACGAGCCGTTGGCTTCATAAAATGAACCAATGGCATCATTGCTATCTTTTCGAATACTTCTATCCTCATCTGAAGTAAGTGCTTGCAAGCTAGAAATAGACTTTTCCTCTCCACGATAAAGCGCTTTTCCTTGAGAATTAAAGGTAGCAATTTCATTTGAAATTTTAAACTCCTCACCCATTAATCGTTCGGCTTCGGCGGAATATTCAACTAAATTATTATCCACTTCCCATTTATAATTTATCCCAAAAAACGCTTCTATTTTGTCATAAAAATGTGACGATTTGATAGCGGGATAAATTTTATTAGAATAAGAACTCAATTGAGGACTCATTTCTATATAAAAATCATTAATTTCTTTAGCTTCAGTATTCTTGGTATTTCCATAATATCGAAATCTTGTAAGGCTCGAAAAATTATACAGTGAATATATTTTATCGGTATATGAAGTCAATAATTCTTTAAATCTGGTTTCGTTTTGCGTAGTTTTAATTTCATCAAGAATTTGCTCCAATTCAGGCTTGATAGTGGCTATCTCTATTTTTATGAGTTCAATTTCTTTAATATTTTGCATTCGATTTTATGTTTTAGGATTAGAGGCCATAGCCTAATAAAAGTTACGAAATTAGCCGTTTTTTTGTATTTTTGCTGAAAATATTTTTTATGAATCAATCTATGACGCAGTCTGAATTATTAATTAGCTTAGAAGATAAATATGGTGCGCACAATTATCATCCCCTTCCAGTAGTATTGGAAAAAGGTGAAGGCGTGTATGTATGGGACGTAGAAGGCAAAAAATATTTCGATTTTTTATCGGCATATTCAGCGGTAAATCAAGGTCATAGTCATCCTAGAATCTTAAAAGCATTGCAAACACAAGCTCAGAAATTGACACTTTCTTCTCGTGCGTTTTATAACAGTGAATTGGGGAAATATGAAAAATTTATGACCGAACTTTTTGGGTTTGACAAATTGCTCCCAATGAATACAGGCGCTGAGGCTGTAGAAACGGCACTAAAAGTATGTAGAAAATGGGCTTATGCAAAAAAAGGATTGGCGGAGAATGAAGCTGTGATATTGTTTGCAACAGGAAATTTCCACGGACGTACATTGAGTATTATTTCGGGAAGTACCGATGATAGTAGCCGAAAAGGATTTGGTC
>CAZUUI010000040.1:7586-11609 GCA_964622955.1 uncultured Chitinophagaceae bacterium
TCCTTATATGCCTAATTTTGAGATCATTGAGTATAATAATTTTGAAGCGTTGGAAAAAGCGTTGGAAAATAAAAATGTGGCTGGATTTTTGGTAGAACCTATTCAAGGAGAAGCTGGAATATTGATACCAGAAGATGGCTATTTGAAAAAATGTGCTGATTTATGCAAATCGAAACAAGTATTGTTTATAGCCGATGAGGTTCAGACAGGTATAGCTAGAACAGGAAAAATGCTGGCTTGCGACCACGAAAATGTGCATCCTGATATTTTAATTTTGGGAAAAGCCGTTTCGGGTGGTGTATATCCTGTGTCTTGTATTATGGCTAACGATGAAATAATGCTGTGTATCAAACCAGGAGAGCACGGAAGTACTTATGGCGGCAATCCATTGGCTTGTGCCGTAGCTACCGAAGCTATGCAGGTAGTACTCGATGAAAAACTAGCCGAAAATTCTGATAAAATGGGGGCTATCTTTAGACAAGGACTTAAAGAGTTGAATGCGCCAATCATTCGAGTTGTTCGTGGAAAAGGACTTTTGAATGCTATTGAAATCAATGATACACCTGATAGCGATACCGCTTGGAATATTTGCCTAGAATTTGCAAAAAATGGTCTTTTGGCAAAACCAACGCACGGAAATATCATTCGATTGGCACCACCTTTGGTAATTAACGAAGCTCAAATTCAAGAATCACTTCAAATTATTAAAAAAAGTTTGGAAAATTTCTAATATTTTCAAAATCAATATCGTAATCCACATCGTAGTATTAATAATTATTTTTTAGTTCCACAGAAGTTGCTCTATTTTTGTGTTCATGATAAATAATTACTTAGAAAGTGTCGACTTCAATTTTGTAAGCGATGGACGTCCCTTCGAGAAATTTGACCTTGGGGCCAATATTCATTTTTATGAAGAAGAAATTTTTGATTTTTCGGAATATGAAGTAGCCATCATAGGCGTCAAAGAAGGACGATTGGCGGGTATGGGCAATCTTACCAGCGATTTGGCACCCGAAGAAATACGCAAACAATTGTATCGTCTTCAAATATTTCAAAATTTCCCTAAAGTAATTGATTTGGGAAATATCATAGACGCCGAAACACCTGAAGAAACTTATCAATACTTGGACAATGTATTGCGAGTATTGTATCAGCATGGTCCTCAAGTAATTATTTTGGGTGGAAGTCAAGACCTAACAATTCCTCAAGTAAAAGCGCTAGAAGCACTATATGAAAATGTATCGCTCACGATAGTAGATGAACGAATAGACCTCAAAGAGCGTTCAAAAGAAATCAATAGTAATAATTATATCAAAGAACTCATTGAAAGTGAAAGCCCTAGTCTGTTCAATTTAACAATTTTTGGATACCAATCTTTTTTTGCAAATCCATCTTTGATTAGTTCGCTTGAAAGTATGTTTTCTCAAGCACTTCGTCTTGGCAAAATTAGATACAAAGTGCCAGATTACGAACATATATTTCGCAGTAGTCATGCGGTAAGTATTGATATTTCTTGTGTAAAACAAAGCGATGCACCCGGGAGAAATTTGCAATCGCCCAATGGATTCTTATCCGATGAGCTCTGTCAAATAGCGCGCTATGCTGGTATGAGTCCCGAAAATAAGTCTATAGGATTCTATGAACTCAATCCTCAATATGATATACGAAATCAAAGTGTACAACTTTTTGCACAGGCTATTTGGTATTTTCTTGAAGGCTTTTCATACAAAATAGAAGATACCCCCGAAAATGAAGAAAATCATGGACGTTATATCAATTTTATGGTGACTATTGATGGCCTAGACAAACCGCTTATCTTTTGGAAACATAAAGACAATAATTACTGGTGGGTTGAAATTCAGAATAACAAAACTGGGAATTTCTTCCCTTGTGGAAAAGATGATTTTGAGCTTTGTAGCAATGGAATATTATCAGATTATATTTTTCAGATTATTTCTAGGTTGTAGATTAATTTTTTTTATGAAAACACTATTTTTATCAATTTTCATAATTAGTTGTAGTTTGGGTATTTCCCAAGAAGAGATTCATTGGGACGGAAAATATCAACTTCGTCTTTCTGATTTTAAATCTCACACGACTCAAATTGGAAAAACACAAATATCAAGTATTTATATACAGCCAGGCATCGATTTCTCATATAATATGACAAATGTAGAGTTTATGTTTACTAAAAACTTCAACTCAAAAGTCAAAAATATATTTAAATGCAGTATGGCATCCATTTTAGCTCCAGATAGCACTTCGGCTAAAGATTTGTTAAGTTTGGGACAATATCTCTTTGATTTAACTGAATTATATGCTAGAAAATTGAGGAAAAAACTATATGAAGAAAAAGGTACTTTCTCAAATCCAAATTATATAAAGCCAATATACGATGAAATAACAAATGAACTCGCAAATAGAAGTCTTACTGCTTTTAAAGAAACTGAACTTGGCAGAAAAAGAGACAAACGTGCGGTACTACATAATCTAGTAAAAATAGAAATAGAAGAACTCTCAAGCTTTTGTATTTCTTGTAAACAAAAAAAGAAATAAAATTTAGTTTTTATTTTTACTCATAAACATATAGAAAACTTTGAATTTTCATAGTTATTGTAATTCAGCTAAATATCATACATTATCTAATTCTTTAAAAATAATGATATTCCAATAGCAACTCCTGAAAGAAATCCTATTCCAAAGAATATTAAGAAAGTAAATGTTAAAGGTTGTTTTTTGAATATATCTTTCATTCTCATATAATCTTGGTCTGACAAAGATATAAATAAAATCTATTGTCTAATATCTATTGTCTAATATCTTTTATCTAAAAATCTATTTCCCCAATTAATCTTTTAGCTTTTCAAGAAGCATTTTCTTGAATTCTTTTTCTACCGAAAGTAGTTTTACGATTTTATGTTCGGGCAAAAATTGTCTAAATTTTTGAACATATTCTTTTTGTACATCGAGGATTTCTTGTTCTTGGTTCATAATTTTATCCATAGAAGCTTGATTGCCATCATTTTCAGCACCTTTCAAGTCTTGACGAAGTGATTTTCTCAAGGTTCTCTTTTTCATTTCATACTCACGATACAAAGGGAAGAATTTTTCAGCTTCTTGAGGTGTGAGTTCCAAATTTTTTGTCAAAAATTCTTTTTTCAATGTTTCAATTTTTGTTTCATTTTGTGCATTTGCACTCAATGATAAAACACATATACTTAACAACAATACTATTTTTTTCATATTCATTTCACTTTAATTTTAACTTTGTTCCTTAATTAAGATTTTTCAAATCTTCGCCTTCTTTTTCCATTAGATATGACTTTATATCATCATCTGAAACCGTATTTAATGAATCATTGATCGCTTTTTTAATTTCTGTTTCTTTTAATATAGCCACCAATTCTTCTTCTTCCAATTCCTCATAATTCTCTTGTAGATATTCATGAACTTCGTTTTCGGACAAATTGAATTTTTGAGTATCTTTATTCAAAATAGAATAGGCAAAATAACCAATAAAAGCAAAAGTAACTACCGATGCAATAGCATACGAAATATGAAACCTACTAAAAATAGAGACACGTTCTACTTTGGTTTCTTTATGCAAATTTGCAAAAAAACGGTCCTCCATAGAGTCAAAATACCCATCAGGAATATCCGAATGATTCATTTTAACATCTTGAATATCAATTTTTTCTAAAAAGGAATGAATTTCTTTCAATTCATTTTTCAAATCTTTATTCATTTTCTTTATTTTTTAATCCAAACGTATTTAATAGTTTTTCTAATTTGGCTTCTTCTTATTAGACTCAAATCCGTTGCAATTAGTTTAATTTTTTTTAATTTTTTCTTCAATTTTCTTTACGGCATGATGAAAAGACGCTTTCAGTGCTCCTTCAGAAGTTCCTGTTATCTCCGCTATTTGTGCATAAGGCATTTCTTCCTTGTAGCGCATGTGAAATATCAGCTTTTGTTTTTGGGCCAATTGCTCGATTGCTTTTTTAATCTTTTCCATAATTTCAT
>CAZUUI010000041.1:0-11508 GCA_964622955.1 uncultured Chitinophagaceae bacterium
AAAGCCGTGAGGGGCAAGGATTTGAGGAACTCGCGTTGCGCCTCGTCCAATTGCGAGTGGCGTAATCAACACATTATCAATCACAAAGAAAATATTCATTGTTCCAATTTCTTGAAAATATTTATGTTCTTTTCCATCGGTCCACAAAATTTGAGCGCAGCCTTTTGTTTTGGCATCCAATACAGGATTTAGCGTAGCTGCATAATTTCCTGCAAATTTAGCCTCTCCTGTTCCACCAGGGAATGCTCTTACATATTTATCCTGTATCCAAACTTTTACCGCTTCGGAATAATATACTCCAGCAGGACCTACAATTACCATATATCTGTATGTATCGCCTACTCGTACCCCCAAAATAGGGTCGGTAGCAAATAAAAACGGACGAACGTACAAGCTAGCATTTTCAACCCCTTTTGGAATCCATTCTCTATCGATATCTATTAATGCTTTAATAGATTCTAAAAACAAATCCTTTGGCACTTCTGGCATTGCCATTCGTTGTGCCGATTTGGCAAAACGCTCCGCATTTCTATCGGGACGAAACAATAAAATTTCATTTTCTGGAGAAAGTTCTGCTTTCAATCCTTCAAAAATACTTTGCGCATAATGCAAAACAAATGAAGCGGGGTGCATTTCAATATTCCCAAAAGGCACAATTCTACAATCTTGCCATTTACCATCATAATAATCGGCAATGAACATATGGTCTGTAAAATCTTTTCCAAAAGCGAGATTGTTAAAATCTGTTTTTTTGATTCTACTTTCCGAACTTTTTGTAACTTTGATGTCCCAATTCATTTTATATTTTTTTAATTAATAATATTTCAATATACAATAGCCCTCAAACAAAAACTAAAGTGGTGGATTTGGAGTCAAAAACTCAATCGGGCACTTTAGATTCGGCAGGAAATTCATACTCAAAACTCTGTTGTTTTTTGTCTACAAGTAGCCCAATTACCGAGAGTAAAGATTACAAAATACTGGCCAAAGTATTTGAAAAATTGAGCGCAAAGATAGAAAATAATTTTATAATAAATATTAAAAGTTTAGAATCAAAAGATTATGTGGATTTTGCTTCAAATTATGATTTCTCGCACTTCTTATTCTTTGGCAATGAAGCCGTTTTGAGCAATTTGCCCGCAAGATTAACAATGAATAAATCTAGTTTTCAACAAGATTGTTCATTTTTATTGAGCGAGAATCTTGTATATGTAACAGAAACAAAAGATATGAAAATAAAAGAACAAGCCTGGGAAGCCATTAAATTATTTTACAAAAGTATTGTATAATTCCAAATGAAAGATATTGAAACGATTGAGGATGTAACCTTGTTTGTAGAAAAATTTTATGATAAATTATTATCCGATGCTACAATTAATCATCATTTTGAAGGATTAGACATTAAATCGCACCTTCAAGTAATTGTAGATTTTTGGTCTACTATTTTATTGGGTACTCAAATTTATAAAAACAACACCATTCAAGCACATAAACATTTGCAATTAAAAAAAGAAGATTTTGGGATTTGGATCCATCATTTCAATACTACATTAGACGAATTATTCAAAGGCGATAAAACCAATGAAGCTAAGTCCAGAGCCAAAACCATAGGATTGACTATGCGATACAAATTATTAGGAGAATAAGAATTTATACAAAAAAAAACACTATTCACTAATCCCAATAAAAATGGGTCAAAACCTATTCCTATTAAATCAATCTAATTGTAAAAATCAAATTACAAATCACTATTTTTTTGCTTCTTCGTGGTCAATGACACCACCAGAAATGACATATTTCATCAAATCACCTACTTTGCTGGATTCTAAATGCTGAATCATTGTTCTTTTTACAAATAATAGCTCTCCTGTAAAAGCGTATGAAAGGGGGAAATATACAGCCACAACATCCAACGATGTTATGGATGATAAATCTTCATTTGTAATAAAACCAATGCGATATACACCATTTGCAACTTCAACAATTACAGGTTTTTCAAATTTTTTCTTATCACTTACAAATGCCCCAAAAATATCTCTTATGGCTTTATAGATTTCTTTAACTAAAGGAATTTTGAACAATAAATTTTCAAATCTTTTGAAAAAAGTGTTAATTATTAATGTTGAACCGAGAAACCCTGCAATAATAAGAATGAAAAGCGTAGAAACTAGGCCTAATCCATAAATTCTAAATCCAAAAATATAATAAAAAATATCCTGAATGGGAGAATCAATTATCAAAAACATTTTGTAAAGTGCATAACCTGTAAAAAAAACAGGAGCCACAATAAAAATGCCTCGTAATAAATAGTTTAAAAGAAATTTAAAACTAAACGACTTTATTAATTTCATCTTATTTTTTGTTAATAAACTTTGCAAAACTAATTGTTTTTAACTTAAACATTTTGTTTTATTTACAAAAAATATAGTTTACTTAAAAAATATAATATAATTTTGTACTTTCAAAAAGTTATGATGAAAATCCATAAAGAAGGATATAGAATTATATTCGTAGTTTCTTTTTGTGTTTTAATATTAAACACGATATTGTATTTATATTTCCCCAAAAGCCCTTTTTTTTTGGCATTGAGTATGTTTAGTGTATTTGTATGCTTGTTTATAGTTTCTTTTTTTAGAAACCCAAAAAGATTGATTCCTATTGGAGAAAACCATATTTTAGCATCGGCTGATGGCAAAGTAGTGGTAATAGAAGAAGTAGAAGAAAGCGAATATTTTAAAGATAAGCGATTGCAAGTTTCTATATTTATGTCGCCAGCTAATGTTCACGTAAATAGAAGTCCAATTGACGGCGAGGTAAAATATTTCAAATACCACCCTGGTAAATATTTGGTAGCTTGGCATCCAAAGTCTAGTTCGGACAATGAACGAACAAGTATGGTAATCGAAAATGAATCTTTTGCTGTTTTAGTGAGACAAATTGCAGGAAAATTGGCTCGTAGAATTGTATATTATGTAGAAGAAGGCGACGAAATAGAGCGTGGCGAAGAATTTGGATTTATCAAGTTTGGTTCTCGTATCGATTTATTTTTGCCTTTAAATACCAAACTAAATGTAGAAATAGGCCAAAAAGTGAGAGGAGGCGAAACTATTATAGGAGAACTCAAATCTTAAAAAAAATTAATTTTATAGTTTAGTAAACTTTTTTGAGTATTTTTGCGTCTTATAGATATAAAATTTTTAACCAAAATAAAATAACGAAAAATGAAAAAATTAATCTTATTAACGGCTCTTACATTTTCTATTGGTGCAGTAGCTTTTGCTTGTGGCGAAGAAGGTAAAAAAGAAGGAAAAGCTTGTTGCAAATCTAAAAAAGCTTGTGCTGGAAAAGACGAGAAAAAAGAGTGTTCTAAAGCTACAAAATCTTGTTGTAAATCAAAAAAAGCTGAAGGACAAGCAGTTCCAGCTTCTACAACTCCAGCAGCACACTAAAAAAAATCATTCTAATTATGATCTAAAGCCTCTTGATATTCAAGAGGCTTTTTTTATAACAATATTTAAATAAAAATTAAAATCAAAAAGAGTATTTTTGCGAATTATTAAATATTTTAAACACATTATATTTATAAACTTGTATAAAATTAATATTAAGCAATATGAAAATTAGTTCACTTGTTTTTTTCTTATTTGTATCGCACATAGGAATTAATGCCCAAACATTGTTTTCAATAGACAATGATCCTGTGCAAGTAGATGAATTTTTATCGATTTATAAAAAAAATAATAGTAAAGCCGATTATAGTGAAAAATCGGTTAAAGAATATCTAGAGCTATATAGCTTATTCAAAATGAAGCTAAAAGAAGCCAAATCAAAAAAAATTGACACTATTTCAAATTTGGATGAAGAATTCAATACTTATTCAAATCAACTCGCACAAGGATATTTTGTAGACAAAGAATATTTGAACAAAATTATGCAGAGACTGTATGACCGTTCCCAAAAAGATAGAAAAGTAGCGCATATTTTGATAAAAATACCCCAAAATGCTACTCCTGAAGATACTATAAAAGCTTATAATACAATACTAGCTTTAAAAGAAAAAATAAAAACGAAAGAAGAATTTTTTCAAACAGCAACTGAAAAAAGCGAAGATCCAAATGCAAAAGAAACCAAAGGAATTATTGGGTTTATCAATATTTTTATGACTTTTCCTTCTTTTGAAGAAATGGCATATAAAACACCTTTGAACGAAGTGTCAGCCATAGTAAAATCACCTTATGGGTACCATTTGATTTTACCAATCGAAGAGCGAGCTGCACGAGGAAAAGTAAGTGTAGCACATATTTATACTACAGATAAAACTGATGAAGATAAAAAAAATAAAAAAGCTGAAAAGAAAATAATGGAAGCGTTCAAAGCCATTGAATCAAAAAAAATGAGTTTTGACACCGCTGTAAAGCGTTTTTCAGAAGATAATGCCTCTATAAACTCTGGAGGAGTTTTGCCATTGTTTGGTATCAATGAAATGGTAAGCGAATTTGAAGAAAATAGCTTTAATCTTCAAAAAGTAGGAGATGTAAGCAAACCTTTCAAAAGTCCATTTGGATGGCATATTGTTAAATTGCTAAAAAAAGTAGATCGTCCAAATTTTGAAGAAGCAAAACCTTGGATGAAAGAAAAATTAGAAAAAGACGAAAGAGTATTGAATAACAAACAATTAGCTACTAAATCTATCAAAGAAAAATATAAATTTGTAGAATTTAATGAAAACTGGGAATCATTAGCAAATAGTTTTTCAGAAACTCAATTTGAAAAAAAGGGATGGAAGTTATCTAAAATTGCCAATCCTAAAACATTATTTCAACTAGAAGGAACTCAATTTACACAAAATGATTTCATACATTATATCCAAAATAAGTATTCCTCAATTACAGCACCCAAAAAAGGTGAAATTTTGAATCCTTTATATGAAAATTACAAGGAATATACCATAAATGAATATGCAAAAGCAAGCCTCAAAAAAGAAAATCCCGAATACGCAAATCTAATCCAAGAATATCAAAATGGCTTGATGATTTTTGAGCTTATGGATAGAGAAATATGGAAAAAGGCCAATAAAGATACATTGGGGCAGAAAAAACTCTACGAAATTAATAAATCAAAATATTTATACAAAGATAGAATTAAAGCTTTTGTTTTCAAAGCAAAAGAATCTTCAGTAATTTCAAAAATTAAAAATGAACTCAATAGTTCAAGTGCAAAAAACTTTTCGGATATAGAAAAAGAATTGAAAAAAGTAATTGATAGCAATAGTTTTTATGCCTTTGAAAAAACGTATGAAAAGGGAGATTTAGATATTTTGGATAAAAACGAATGGACTCCAAATAAAATAATTGAAGACTACAGCAAAGACCAAAATATGTATACAATATACAAATTAGTTGAAATTATCCCAATTGGAATTAAACCATACAACGAAGTAAAAGGAAGAATAGCCAATGAATATCAAAAAATAGTAGAAGAAAAATGGATTCAATCTTTAAAAAACAAATATAAATTAACCGTAAATCAAGAAATTCTTAAAAGCTTAATTAAATAATTTTTACCATACAACTCTTTAGAAATTAAAAGCTAAATAGCACCAAAATAAAAAACAACTTATGAAATATACGTTATTATTAATACTTTCAATACTTACTTCACCTTTCTACAGTCAATCTAATGTATTGGACAAAGTTGTGGGATTGGTAAATGACCAAATGATTTTACTTTCGGACATTCAAACTCAAAAAATAAGTGAAAAAGACAGTTGTATTTCGGATTGTGAAGTATTGAAGAAACTAGTTATAGAAAAAATGCTCCTTGCAAAAGCTATTAAAGACAGTATTACCGTAACGGAAGAAGAAGTAAACAATGATATGGAAAGGAGAATGAATTATTTCATTTCGGCATTTGGTAGTCAAGAAAAAATGGAAAAATACTATGGGAAAACAATTACAGAACTAAAAGTATCTTTTAGAGAAGATATTGAACATAAATTGAGAGCGGAAAGAACCAAAGCAAAATTATTTTCAGGTTCGCAGCCCTCTCCAAAAGAGATACAATCATTTTTTGATGCTATTCCAAAACCCGAAATTCCATATTATAATACTGAAGTTCAAATGGCTCAAATTGTTTTTTATCCTAAAATTTCAAGAGATAATAAGCGTATAGCAAAAGAAAAAGCTTTGAAAATATTAAAGGCTTTACTTACAAAAGAATCCGATATGGCTACTCAAGCGATATTGTATTCCGATGACCAAGGTAGTGCTGCCAACGGAGGCGATCTAGGATGGATAAAAGGTGGGGAAATGGTACCTGAGTTTGAACAAGCGGCTTTTACAACGCCAGTTGGAACAATTTCAGAATTGGTTGAGACCAAATATGGATACCATATCATTCAAGTTTTGGACAAGAAAAATGAAAAAGCTCGTGTAAGACATATTCTTATTTCACCTAAATCTGATGATGCCGATTTTACAACTACTTTGGCGCTAGCGGATTCTATTAGTAAAAAAATTAAAGCGGGTAGATTGAATTTTGAAAAAGCGGTAGAAACGTATTCCGATGATGAAATTTTTAAAAGCAATGGAGGTATTATCGTCAATTTTAGGAGTCCATCAAGAAGCTCAATTATAGAAATAGGCGAAGTAGACCCTTCATTGACCGAAGTGGTAAATAAAATGAATGTTGGCGATGTATCGGCACCTATTCCCTACTCTTCACCATCAGGTAAAGTGGGTTATAGAGTTATAAAATTATTGAAAGAAACCACGCCACACAAAGCTTCTTTAGAGACAGATTATGCCAAAATAAAGGAAATGGCTATGGAAAAACATAGAAATCAAGCAACTGAAAACTGGTTTAATACTTTTAAACACTTAGTTTTCATCAAAATAGATCCCGAATATAAATCTTGCAACGAATTAAAAAATCTATTCAATTAAGTTATGAGCGACGTATTAGCAATTGATAATTTTCAAGGAAAATTTGATTCTTTAAAAAAAGAAATATCTAAATCCATAGTAGGTCAACACGATGTAGTGCATCAGACTTTGATTTCACTATTTTGTGGAGGTCACTGTCTTTTGATTGGAGTTCCTGGATTGGCTAAAACAAAATTGGTCAGTACCATTTCTCAAGTATTAGACTTGTCCTTTAAGCGAATACAATTTACACCCGATTTAATGCCAACAGATATCGTAGGAACTGAAATTTTGGACAAAGAAAAAAACTTTGTATTTTCTTATTATGATAAAGAGTCAAAATCTAAAATGATTTTGGCGGATGAAATCAATCGTACGCCCCCCAAAACACAATCGGCTTTGCTTGAAGCAATGCAAGAAAAAATGATAACGGTAGCGGGACAAACGTATACATTGCCCAAGCCATTTTTTGTAATGGCTACACAAAATCCTATTGAACAAGAAGGAACATATCCCCTTCCAGAGGCTCAATTGGACCGTTTTATGTTTAGTATAATGCTAGACTACCCTTCGTTTGAAGAAGAATTATCTATTATCAAAAATACGACAGTAGCTGCAGAAGAAAGTCTTTCAAAAATTATGACACAAGAAGAGATTATTGAAATTCAAAATCTTGTGAGAAGAATTCCAGTAGCGGATAATGTATACGAGTATGCGGTAAAATTAGCCTCAAAAACACGTCCAAACAATGCGTTTGCTCCTGAAATTATTCAAAAATATATTTCTTGGGGTGCAGGACCTAGAGCTTCACAAAACTTAATTTTAGGTGCTAAATGTGTAGCGATTTGCAAAGGAAAATATACGCCCGATATTGAAGATGTTCAAGAAATTGCGATTCCAGTTTTGGCGCATAGAATTTTCAAAAACTATCAAGCCGAAGCGGATAGAGTGAGTATTGATTTTATTATCAAATCTATTTTATAGTTATTTAAGAATAATATGAAAATTGCTTTAAGTTCATTTTTAGTTTTAAGTTCGTTTGTACTTTTTAGTTTTTTTCCAAAAGAAAATGATACGTTAAATAGTTTTTACAATCAACTACAAGGCGAATATTCTTCGGAAGCACAGTCTAAAGAAGATACCAGCTACTTCAATATTTATCTAGCGATGTACCCAATCTGGACAGACCGTACCGATGGAAAATGGCTCTATGTAGAACAAGCAATGGCTACAAAAAGAGATAAGCCTTATCGTCAGCGAATTTATCAAATAAAAAAAGGTGAAAATAATGAAATAATCAGTGTAATTTATACATTTGAAAATCCACTTGAATACGCCAACGCGCATCAAAACAAAGAGATCCTTCAGAAATTGACCTTTGATAAAATTTCATCAAAAGTAGGCTGTGAGGTCTATATGAAACCTACCAAATCAGGCTTTGAAGGAGGAACAAAAGGCGAAAATTGTCCAAGCAATTTGAGAGGTGCTAGCTATACCACAACTCAAATCAAAATGGAAAACGATAAACTCATTTCTTGGGACAGAGGATTTTTTGCCGATGGAAAACAAGCTTGGGGCGCTGAAAAAGGTGGCTATATTTTTGTAAAACAGAAAACTTTTTAGGTTTTATCTTTGTTGTAATAAAAAAATCAATATGATATTTGTATCGGATAATGCCAAATCAAAAATAGAAGAAATTATACAAGATGATGCACTATCATCGGACTATTTTGTGCGAATTTCTGTGAAAGGTGGTGGCTGTAGTGGGCTAAGCTATGATATCAAATTTGATAATGAAGTTAAACCAGACGACCAATTCTTTGAAGATAAAGGCATCAAACTTTGTACCGATTTGAGAAGCTTTTTGTATGTATGCAATTCGTCACTTGAATTTACCGAAGGGCTCAATGGCAAAGGATTTCATTTCATCAATCCCAATGCCGCTAGAACGTGCGCTTGTGGAGAGAGTTTTGCAGTCTAACGAAGCATTTCCTCGCTGATATTATATTCCCATACGGGTTTTCCATCTCTACTTTTACATTCAAAACGACAAATTCGTTGTCATTTTTTTCCTGTAATGGTTACAATTCCATAATTATTTTTTGTATATCTAGAACCTGCAACGGCATTAAGGTTTGGTTTCCCTTTATGTGTAAAAGATGTAAAAGCAGAGAATGTAAAATCATACAACGGATAAGTATTTTTTCGTTGAAGTTTAGAAATTTCGGCATAATGAACATCACCTGAAAAGAAAACGACACCTTTTATATTTTCTTTTTCAAGAAAAGCCATAAAGTCATCGTATTCGGCTTTAAATTTTCTAAAATTTTCATAGCCCCCATCGCACAAAACCTGTATATTAAAACACAAAAACTTGAAAGGAGCATTTGATTTTTTTAATGATTCCTTCAGCCAATTTAATTGTTTGTTTCCTAGAAGTTGCTTTCCTTTTACATAAAAAGTTCGGCCATCGAGCATAAAAAATTCGGCGTCGGAATGTTTCATACTAAAATACACACCCTCTACCCCATCGCCATACGAAGGATTGTTCCACATTTGCTTAAATACTTCCAAAGACAATTTTTTATTTGCAAAAAAACTATCCGCATTGTTGGGGCCATAGTCGTGGTCGTCCCACACAGCATATTGTGGAGTAGACGCCAAAAAAGACTTCAAACGAGGTTCGCTGCGTTGCCAATTATATTTTGCTATCATATTCTCCTTAGTAGCATAATCCTGAGGCAAAAGCATATAAACGTGGTCGCCAAGCCATAGATTAAAATGCGCCTTTTCGTTTTCCATTTTTTTAAAAATTCCAAAACGCTGTATATCAAAAGGTTTCATACGCATAGCACAGCTTCCCACCTCAAATTTCAAGGTGTCTTCTTCTCCTTTTGGGATGGATTCAAAGTTGAAATTTACTTGCGCAGATATTTCATTTTGAAATAAAATGAATGAAAAAATTAAAATAAAATGTTTTGCCATTTTTGTCTGATGATTTCGTTTGTAAAATATTGGTTATATGTAATTCTATTTTTTTCAGCAATAAATTCCAATTCATTTGAATGATTAAAAAAAGAATTTATTTTCTCAAGCCATTGATTATGTGTATAATCTACAACACTACTCTCCATTTCGGGAATGCCTTCCAATGCAACTTTTGTTCCTATAAATGGAATTCCAAATTGCATAGCTTCTAGTACTTTTATACGTATACCCGCTCCAGAAAATAATGGAATTAGCAATAAATCGTGCGTCTCAAACAAATCTTGAACCAATTCATACTTTCCTATTAACGTCACATCAGATATATTTTTTATAGAACTCAATCCCTTTTCAATTCCTTTTCCAGCAATTGTTAGCTCGAATTTCTCTTTGGATAATTGAGGCCATATATGAGTCAAAAACCAGTCAACGCCTTCCAAATTGGGTTTCCAATCCATACTTCCCGTAATCAAAAGCTTTATTTTATTTTTTGGAAAATGTTTTTTGGTAGAATTCGTATTTCCTAGAGAAATCGCTATTTCATTACATTTTATTTGAGGATAAAGCGCTTGAAAAAAATCTTGTTCATTTGAATTTAAAGTCAAAATTGAACTACAAAAATCCAAATCTTTCTTTTCATAAGCTTCAAGCGATTTTGCTATTGATTTATAGCCCCATTTTTTAATTAAATTAGAAGAAGAAGAGGCTAATTGACTCCAAATTTTATACTCAACATTATGTGCTCGATAGATCACTTTCATCCCAAAATCCTTTTGCAATTCCTTTGCATACCATAACATAGGCAATCCTTGACACAAGATAAAATCTATTTTTTGAGTATAAATAATTTTCTTAAGCGCATTTAAAAAGGATTTTTCCCAAAAACGAACTAAATGAAGTGGTTTTTTTTGAAAAAAATAAGAAAAAAAATGATTAAAATGCAAAGAAGTATCCATTTTTTGATCAAAAAAAGCATCCCAATACATTTTTTTTTCAGAAAAATTTTCGGTATTTACGAAATGTTTTTCGGTATTGATACAAGCCATTGTTACCGAAACATCTAATGCCTTTAATGCTTCTAAGTCCTTCATTATCACTATCGATTCACCATCGGTAGGCGGAAAAGGGACTTTTTTACAGAGCATCAAAACATTCATATATAGTAGAAAATTCTTTCAATAAAGATACAAATCTACTCTTTTTTTAAGTAAAAAATTAAAAAAAAGTTTGTCATTAAAAAAAAGATATTATCTTTGCACTCGCATTTAAGCACTGGTCTGGTAGTTCAGTTGGTTAGAATACGTGCCTGTCACGCACGGGGTCGCGAGTTCGAGTCTCGTCCAGACCGCCAACAACATTTGAAGCTTCTCTTTTTTAAGGGAAGCTTTTTTTGTTTTAGAGTTAGAAAAAAGAAGTTAGAATACGTGCCCGTCATCTCGTCAACAACTTGACGAGACGTGTTCGAGTCTCGTCCAGACCGCCAACAACATTCAAAGCTTCTCTTTTTTAAGGGGAGCTTTTTTTGTTTTAGAGAAAAAAAGAAGGTAGAATTTGTGCCAGTCATCTCGTCAACAAATTGACGAGACGAGTTCGAGTCTCG
>CAZUUI010000042.1:0-11495 GCA_964622955.1 uncultured Chitinophagaceae bacterium
TAGAAATGGAACAAAAATATGCTCAACATTCTTATACTTCTATCAATGTAGAAGACCTGAAAAACAACAAGAAAAAAATAATTGAGACTTGCTACTTTTATAACGATGCCGATGGAGTAGCCTCGTATACCAGTTTTATCAATACATTTAAACAAATGTCAAACTGGATAATTCAAGATTTAGGTACTTATGTGTATATCAGTACATTGCAAGGAGTAGAAATAGAAATATTTGCCAATAAACCTCAATTTGAAGTGACAGGTCAAGCTGCCATTGCCGAATATATGACCGTAAATCAACTGGAGCCTTCTATTATAATTCACAGAGGCCATAGTTATCATAGCCAAAAAACCATAAATCAAATGATAGGCTCTCCCAAATTTATTTTTATGGGAAGCTGTGGTGGATATTACAAAATTCCTGAACTCCTCGAGCGTTCTCCCAATGCGCAAATATTATCTACCAAGCAAGTGGGAACAATGCATATAAACGACCCAGCATTAAGACAAATTAATGAAATTTTACGTGCCAATCAAAATTTAGATTGGGTAAGTTTTTGGGATTTGCAAAAAGAAAAACTTGGCAAAAACAAAGACTTCAAAGACTATGTTCCGCCACACAAAAACAATGGAGCCCTTTTTATCAATGCATTTTTTAAAGTTGTGGGAACGCTCTAATTATGAAAACAGTAGAAAAAATAGCCGTTGACGGTTCCTTGATAGATTTCTTTATACATATTGAACCCCGAAAAGGCATAAGGGCTAGCATTACCAAAAAAGGCGTACAAATTCGAATTCCAACTTTTTTATCTCCAAGAGATCGTGAAGAGCATATCGAAAAACTAAAAAAATGGGCAATAGAAAAAATTCTGGAACAGCCACGATGTAGTTGTGCTGGACTACAACATGGAAAAATATTGCGACTAGGAGATAATCCATACAAACTACACCTTGATACCGATTTAAAACGAAGTTACATTTTGGGAAATAATATCTTCATCAAAACAAATGAAAAAGACACCCCAAAAAGCATTGAAACCAAATTGTTGAAATTAATTAGCCCTTTGTTTGAAGCATGGCTACTAAATATAGTACCAAAAATCAATAAATCTACCATAAATAAACCTATAAAATCCATTGAGGTAAAAAATGTACATTCAAAATGGGGCAGCTGTAGCCAAAGAGGGGAACTCGTTTTTTCTTCAAAGCTTTTTATGCAGCCAATGGCTTGTATTTATTATGTAATTGTCCATGAATTGTGTCATCGAATAGAAATGAATCACTCACCCAGATATTGGGCATTGGTATCTAAGTTTTTTCCAAAATACAAAGAAGCAAAAAAAATGCTTAAAGAAAGTATGATCTAATTATTTTTGCAAAACAAAACATTCTTTATATGAAAATACTACCCTATTTTATCCTTTTTTTATCCTTGAACACTACTTTTTACGCTCAAAAAAATGTTGTAAAAATAGTCCCTACCAACTTGATTAGAAATACTTTTACTCTACAATATGAACGAGTTCTTACCGACAAAAAATCGTTGCTGATTTCCTTAAATTATATGTCTAAAAACTATTTCTATGGTGTTTTTTCGTATAATGTAGAAGGATTTGGGATAGAAACCGCTATGAAATACGCTGTTGGAAAGAAACAATTACCTGAAGGATGGTATTTTTCGCCCATGATAGGTTCTGGCAGACTCTATGCTTCTTCCTTGTATAGAGAAGAAATGGGTACATATCTTCAAGTGGGAAATTCCGTAGGCCATCAATGGCTTTTTGGAGGCAAGGACTCAAAATTCTCGTTTGACGTTTTTGGTGGATTGGGGCTCGTATATTTCAAAAATGATAAATACGATTATATCCATTGCACGGGCTTAGTTAGAAGATTAGGGATAGGGCTTGGGTATGCTTTTTAAAAAACAATACCAAAATTGGCATTGACACCATAAGCTACCGAATAATTTTTTAGGCTTGAACTTTGGTAGCCAATAAAGGGGCTTATATCTGCAAAAAATCTGTCATTTATAAATTGTCTATATCCTACACTTAATTTTAAAGGAGAAATATAATCTTCAAACTTACTCTCAAGATTAAAAAGCAATCCATAGGATGCTCCTATAAAATAGCCTGTGGCTTCGTCGTTAAAATAATAACGGAAGGTAGGATCTATTCCTAAAAAAGATAGCGTATCGGCTCTTAAATAATCTATCGGCAATGTTATTGTCATATTTTCCTCAAAAACGGGGTTGCCAAACTGAACTCGAGCTCCAATCAAGTTTAACTTTTGTTCATTAAACATAAAGGCTTCATACATTGGGCCTGCGGATAATTCTATTTGGGAAAAACCAATATGAACTATAAACATCAACGTTAATGTTATTTTTATTCTCATTTTTTCTTGATTTTTATACAAAAAAAAAGACAACCCGAAGGTTGCCTTTTCATTATAATTTTTTATTTGATTATTTCAAACCAAAGTTTTTTTGGATACCGAAAGTAAATCCGTTTCCTACCCAGTTCAAATCTAAAGTAGAAGATTTAGCGCCACTTGGTCCAAAAGAAGAATAAGACAAGTTTGCAAACTCAGCAGTTACACCCCATCCTTTTCCGATGTGAGCTAAAACACCTGGAGTTACACCAGCACCAATTCCATCTCCTCTGCTATTATTCAATGTTAAGAATCCAGCTTGTACGTCACCATACAAAGAGAATACATCTGTCAATGGCATTTCGTAACGGAAAAAACCAAAAAATTGAATTTGAGATAAAGTTGTTCCTGTACCTGCATCAGTACCTTCATACCCAAATTTAACACCGGCTGTCATGTTTTTGTTAAACTGATAACCAACTGTTGGAGCAAATGACATTTTAGTTTGAGAATTTCCTACTGATGGAGTTATTGATTGATAACCCAATGATCCACCTACTAAGATTGATTTTTCTTGTGCTGAAGCAGCTAAGCCAGCGATTGCAAATAATGCGATTAATGTTAATTTTTTCATTTTGAATTAAATTTTAGTTCATTGCAAATTTATACATGTTTTTTTTATTTGGTGATTTTTTTTTACAATACCTTAACTTTGCACAAATTTTCCACACAATGCCTCTTATTACCTCTCAATACAAGGGTTTGCGATTCCTAAAAAATGGACATATACAAACTATTTTGCCCAATCTTTTTAGAAAAATTAACTTTATCTCGCCTCAAAAAGTAGAAATTGATACTCCGGATGACGATTTTTTGGAGTTGGATTGGTACAAACAAGGAAGCAAAAACTTGATTATCCTCTCTCATGGCTTAGAAGGAAATTCGGAGCGAACGTATATATTAGGTATGGCAAAGGTTTTTTATGAAGCGGGATTCGATGCTTTAGCGTGGAATTTTAGAAGCTGTGGCAGCAAGGTAAATAAACAATTGCGGTTTTATCACAGTGGGGTTTCGGATGATTTGAATACCGTAATAGATTACGTTATCCATAATTTCCCCGATTATGAATCTATTACCTTAGTAGGATTTTCGATGGGTGGCAATATTACCCTTAAATATTTGGGCGAAAAAGGTGAGGCGGTTCCTAATAAAATTAAATGTGCCGTTGTTTTTTCGGTACCTGTAGACCTAGCTAGTAGTAGCCGCCGAATGGGAAAGGCCGAGAACAAAATTTATATGGCACGTTTTATCCGCAAACTGAAACAAAAAGTTATAGCCAAAGCGCCTTTTTTCCCCAATCAACTTTCGTATGACAATTATCATACCATCAAACATTTCAAACATTTTGATGATAGATATACCGCGCCTATTCACGGCTTCAAAAATGCTGAGGATTATTGGGAAAAAGCGAGTAGCCTGCCTTTGTTGCAATATATTACAGTCCCTACCTTGATTGTCAATGCGGCTAATGATAGTTTTCTGGGGCCCGAATGTTTTCCCATTGAGATAGCCAAAAAGTCCGATTTTGTATATTTGGAAATTCCTGAAACAGGAGGCCACGTAGGATTTTATCAATTCAAAAATCCATATTGGTCCGAAAAAAGAGCCTTGGAATTTTGTAGCTCATATATTTGTTAGTTATTAGAAAATTAATTTTTATGAACCATTTTACCGAAATCACTCCTGCTTCAAACCTTGAGGAAATCATCAATAAATCTTTTGAAAAACCTGTTTTGGTTTTCAAACATAGCACGGCTTGTCCAATCAGTGGCATCGTATATAATAGAATAGAAGAACTCTGCGAAGAGCTCTCGGATAAATTTGATTGCTATCTGTTGTTGGTAATAGAAAGTAGAAGTGCTTCCAACGCCCTAGCGGATATGGTTTCAGTAAAACACGAAAGCCCTCAAGTTTTATTGCTAAAAAATGGGGCTTGCGTATTTAATGAAAGTCATTTGATGATAAAACCACACGACCTTATAGAAAAATAATTTTTAGAACGAAAAGGCATATTCTAGCCCTGCTATCCAACTTCTAGTCAGTCCATCGGGACGTGCTGTACGGGTAACAAATGGCATGCCAAAATTGAACTGTAAAGCATTTTTAGCATTCAATTTATAATCAAAATATACGTTTCCATTAAACGTAAGTCCTTGGCTTCCTGCTATTTCTCTTTCAATATTGGTGGCATCGGTGTATTTGTCATTTTGAAGATGATAAATAGGCAAAAGCGATGGCGTAATTTTAAATTTATTGAACTCAAAAGGATACGATACACGGAGCATCACATCGCCTGCTCTTTTAAAATTTTGAGTAGTTTGGTAGTCTTCAAAAGTTCCGATGATGTTTTCACTTGAAAACTGGTTTCGATTTTGTGACAAAGGCTGCTGAAAGCCTACCGAAAACTGAACTTTGTGAAAAACATAGCTTGCGCCTAATATCAAATCCACCGTACCCAAACTGCTTTGATGGTCCAAAGGTAATATATTTTTATCCTTAGTTAAATTTCCATCAGTTAAAGGAATTTTTAACCCAAGCGTAGCATTAAAATCTTTGAAAAATGCATATCCATTGGTAATGTATAAATCGCCAATATTTCCAGTTTGCACCTCTTTTCCTATCTGAGCCATAAACGTAGCTTTGGCACCAAACGAATAGTTGTCTTTTTTATAATTATACTCTTTATAAAGAGAAACGATAGTAATATTATGGTCAGCACCACCTACCGAAACACCCGTTTTAAAAGTGTTTTCCAAAGGTTTTTCTTCTGTATTCATTGGCTTGAAATTGGCTAATGTACAAAATCCGGCATCGCTACAACCTTGTGAATAAGTCATCCCAAAAATTAAATTTGACAAAATAAACATCATTTTCTTCATACTATACTATTTTATAATTTAGACAAAAATAACTGTTTTATTTCTGTTTGCTAAAAAAACATTAAGTATCTTATTTTAACACGATATACATCGCTTTGTTAAAAAATCCCTTTACTTTTGGCTCATCAAAAAAATAATAAATTCGTCATGGGAGCCTATCTAAATAGTTATAGAGAAAGTATAGAGAACAAAGAAGCATTTTGGAAAAATCAATCCAACGATTTGAAATGGTTCAAAGAACCAACTTCTATCTTGTCAAAAAACAATGAAGATTTGTATCAATGGTTTGCCGATGGCGAGTTGAATATGAGTTACTTGTGCTTGGATGTGCATATTGAAGCGGGAAGAGGCGAAAATATTGCACTTATATACGACAGTCCCTCTACGCAAAGTGTCAAAAAATTTACATACAATCAACTAAAATCAGAAGTTGCAAAATTTGCTTCTGTTTTGATTTCAAAAGGGGTGGTAAAAGGCGATACCGTTGTCATTTATATGCCTATGATTCCTGAGGCTGTAGTGGCTATGCTAGCTTGCGCTCGAATTGGCGCTATATACAGTGTAGTTTTTGGTGGATTTGCGCCTCACGAATTAGCGGTTAGAATTGATGATGCCAAACCAAAAATAATGGTGAGTGCTAGCTACGGTATAGAATTTGACAAAAAAATTGAATATAAACCTTTGCTAGACAAAGCGATAGAAGAAAGCGAACACAAACCTTTGGCTACTATTATCGTTCAAAGACCCGATATAACCATTTCGTTTAAAGAAAATTATGATTTTGATTATGCTACGCTGATGGCTTCGGCTTCGGAGGCAGAACCTGTATCCGTAAATGCTACGCATCCGCTCTATGTATTGTATACGAGCGGAACTACGGGAAAGCCAAAAGGAATTGTGCGCGATACGGGTGGATATGCCACGGTACTCAAATACAGTATGAAACATATCTATAATGTAGACGCTGGCGATACGTTCTGGGCGGCTAGCGATGTGGGATGGGTAGTAGGTCATAGTTATATCGTATATGGACCGCTCTTGCAAGGATGTGCGAGTATATTGTTTGAGGGAAAACCTATCAAAACGCCCGATGCAGGTACTTTCTGGCGAGTTTGTGCCGACCACAAGGTGAAAAGTATGTTTACCGCACCTACAGCTATTAGAGCTATTAAAAAAGAAGATCCTAATGGAGATTTGATGAAAAAATATGACTTATCGTCACTCAATGTTTTGTTTTTGGCAGGTGAACGATGCGATCCAGCAACGTATGAATGGGCAGGAGAATTGCTCCAAAAGCCTATAATCGATCATTGGTGGCAGACCGAAAGTGGTTGGCCGATGCTAGCAATTCAATATGGCGACGAAAACTTGCCTTCAAAAGCGGGCAGTAGCAATTTCCCTGTTTGTGGATTTGAAATAGATATTCTCAACGAAGCGGGCGATGTAGTCAATGGAAAAGAAGAAGGCTATGTTTGTGTAAAATTGCCTTTGCCTCCGGGCTGTCTTCCTACTTTGTGGCACAATACCGAAGGATTTAAAGAGACATATTTGAGTCGTTTTGAAGGCTATTATATGTCGGGCGATGGAGGCTATATCGATACAGAGGGCTACTATTTTATAATGGGACGAATCGATGATGTTATTAATGTGGCAGGACACAGACTGAGTACTGGCGAAATGGAAGAAATATTGGCGGCTCACCCCGCAATAGCCGAATGCGCCGTAATGGGAATAGAAGACGAACTGCGAGGACAGCGTCCAATTGGATTGGTGGTTCTAAAAGATGGCATTACACTTTCTGAAGAAGAAATAGAAGCACAAACCATAGCATTGGTAAGAGAAAAAATAGGCGCCGTAGCTTTTTATAGAAATACTATCGTGGTAAAAAGACTACCAAAAACACGAAGTGGTAAAATTTTAAGAAAGAAAATTCGTAAAATTGTTGATGGCATTCCGTATACAATTCCTTCTACAATTGATGACCCAGCTATCTTAGACGAAATAAAACAACGTGTAAAAGAGCGTGGAATTGGTAAGGTTTAATCTATAAACTTTCGTCTTACCTGTCCAATAATCACGCCGTTTAAGAAAATTGTCTTTTTGATCCACTTATCATCTTCGTCAAATTCGTATCTATATTTATAGAGTAGAATTTTATGCTTTTGATTATTTGGCAATAAGCTCGCATCGGACTTTATATGCTCTTCTTCTATTAATCCTCTATTGTTGTATTTTACAACCTTGTGATTTAGGGTATTTGTAAATACATTTGAAGTTAATTCTATCTCCGTTTTAAGTCCCGTTTCATCTATTATGTAGGTATAAAGGGTTTCTTCTTCGGGAAGATCTCTATCGTTTAGCAATACTTTTTTAGTCTTTTCATTTTTTCTATTGTTATAATAGTTCCATTTCAAGTTTTTGAAAGTATTCGTCTCTTGAGCCAAAGCCCCACTTTCATTATATTGATATCGTATAACTTCCGAAGCCATATTGTTTTCATCTTTAAATACTTTTTCTATAAGTTTTCCCGTGGCATCGTATTTATATTCTTCTTTGAACGTATTAAATCCTGTGCCTTCTTTTTTTATTATTTTTCCATTAGCATCTGTATATTCTTTATAATTTTCTGTATTGAACTCTCTTGCCAGCTCATAATCTTTGTCTTTAACCTTCCAATATGAATATTCAACTACGGTTTGAGCATACATTGAAGTACCAATACACAATAAAATAGCAACTAACTTGTTCATAAATTTTTATTTATATAAAATTTTAATGCACAAAACTACATCAAAATTTTCGTACAATTGCTTTTTTCGCAACATAATATCGCGTAATTGAAACAAAGCTCTAATAAAAATTGTATACTTTTGTATCACAAATTCTGAATTTTGCGACTTTTAATATCGTTTTTTTTAATTCTTTTTGAAATCATAGCATCGGCACAAGATGGAAAAATGAGCTATGTAGAAACCAATAAGAACATTGGCGATGTATCTTTTTTTGAAAATCATATTATAACCTTTAATTATATCAATAACACAAAAGAAACCTTGGTGTTCAAGCCTTTCAAAGCGGAGTTAGACTTAGATGTGCATTTCCAAAAAACTATAGTTGCTCCTGGAGAAAGTGGTTTTTTTGTGGTGAAATATTATTCCGAAAACATTGGTGCTTTTACCAAAATATTTAAGGTATACACTACAAATAATGTAGGTGTGGAGCTAACTATTAATGGCGTTATTAAAAGTTTTTCAAAAGAAAATACAGGTAAAAATCCAAGATTTATAGATCAAAATACTGAAATAAATTTAGAATCTGAAAAAACGGTTCAATTCTATGTATTAGATGAAGATACTCGAAAACCTATTCCTTATGCCAAGATTCAAATAATAGGTGTAAAAAACAGCAAAGCTTATATTGGCTATTCCGACGAAAGAGGGCTTATCTCAAATGTAATTCCTCCCGGTGAATATATTTATGAATTCTTTGTAAAAGATTATGAAAAAGAAAGCAATAGAGAAGTCAACGAAGAATATAATGCCGTCTATTTTCTTCTTAAAAAAAAGCCAGTAGAAGAGGAAAAAACAATAATGAAAGATACCTTTTTCACATTCTCAAAACCAAATATTGATACTCCTGTAAAGCAACGGTTAGAAAAAAGTAAGGAACCTATTGTGTCCAAGCCAAAAGAAACAATTACCAAACCTATTGAAAAAACAGAAAAAACAATTGTTTCTCCTACGCCAAAAGTAGTAGCTTTTGACGAATTTGAAAAATCCGAATCGGTAACTAAAAATGAAACTGCCTCGGCTGTTTCAAAACCCACGCCTCCAAAACCTTCATTGGATAGAAGTGGTGCTCGGATAGTTTTTTTAATAGACGTTTCTTCTTCTATGAACAAACCTTTTAAAATGGATTTGTTAAAAGAAACACTTAAAAATCTCATTGATGTATTGAAGCCTCAAGACCAGATAGCACTCATTACGTTTAATTATGAAACCAAAGTAGTATGGTCATTATCAAATCTTGAAGACAAAGATGCGGTCAAATTGACAATCGATGATATCCAAACGGTGGGAGGAACAAAAGGAGCTGTGGGAATTGAAAAAGCGTATGAAGCTATCAAAGAAAATCTAGGCGAAAATAGCTTAATTATTTTGGCTACAGATGGCTTGCTTACAAACGATAAAGACGAAGAAGCCAAAATATATAAATTGATAGACACACACTATTCTCAAAACATTCTGTTTAATGTTTTAGGTTTTGGAATTTCTCAAAATATTCACTTCAAAATGAATAAATTAGCTATACTTGGCGGTGGATTTTTTATGCCTTTTGTAGCTTCAAAGAAAAATCAAGAAAAACAATTTATAGATAACGTTTTAAACAAGTTGAATCGTAAATAATCATGCCAAAATCATTTATACACTTATTGTCTTTTCGCTTTTTTACTACGGTAGCTATGCAAATGAAAATGACAATTTTAAGTTATCTTTTATATAAAGTTACAAAGGAGCCCCTCTCGCTAGGATTATTGGGCTTATACGAAGCCTTGCCTAGGATCTTGATGTCCTTGCCTGCAGGCTATATTGTAGAACGAATGGAAAAAAGAAAGGCACTTTCTTTTGTGGTTTCATCCTATTTTTTGTTAAGTGTTTTATTAGTAATGTCGGTTTATTTTTTTAAGGATAATCCTATTTATCTCAAATATTCCTTTTTTGCGATAGTCTTTATGATGGGACTTATTGGCAGTTTGGGTCCCAGTGCATCGGTATCGATGTTTTCGCATATTATTCCCAAAGAACAAACGCCTCGTTATTCGGCTATTAATAGCAATGCTTGGCAGATTGGAGCTATTTTAGGGCCTATCTTAGGGGGATTTTTGGTGTATCAGATTGGCGAACTTTATTCTATTATTATCGTATCGGTTTTACTTTCTATCAGCGTGTTTTCAGTTTTTTTATTACCCAAATCTCCTAGTCATAATACCCTACCATTCAGCATCGAAAATTCTATTGCTCAAATAAAAGAAGGGTTGGAATATGTTTTTAATAATAAAATTCTGCTTTGGGCTATTTCGTTGGACTTATTTGCGGTACTTTTTGGTGGCGCAGTAGCACTTTTGCCTGTTTTTGCCGAAGATATTTTGCACGTAGGATCTTCGGGATACGGAATGCTCAAAGCGGCAATGCCTCTAGGGTCAGCCATTATGATGTTCTTCTTAGCCGCAAAACCCTTGCACAAAAATGCAGGGAAATGGCTTTTGATTAGTGTATTTTTATTTGGTGTATTTACTATTGTATTTGCTATTTCAAAATCCATTTATCTCTCTTTGGCGGCGCTTTTCCTTATCGGCGCTTTTGATGCGGTGAGCGTAATTGTGCGCGGAACGCTCCTAATTATGGAAACTCCCGAGAATATGAAAGCCCGTGTAACCTCTGTAAATCAAATGTTTATTTCCTCAAGTAATGAAATTGGCGCTTTTGAAAGTGGTATGGCGGCGCAATATATGGGTACGATTCGCTCTGTAATTTTTGGAGGTTGTATGACCATATTTTTTGTAATTTTGGCCTTTGCAAAAGGAAAAGAATTAAAAAACTTTGAATTTGACAAAAAATAATATTCAAAAAAATAGATTATGATACGAATTTTTGCTACCGGCGGTACTTTTGACAAAGAATACGATATGATCAATGGCAGATTGTATTTCAATCAAACCAATATTGATGAAATGCTCCAAAAAGGTCGTTGTACAATGCCTTATACTATCGAAACACTAATGATGATAGACAGCCTAGAAATGACCGATGCCGATAGAGAAAAAATACTTTCGCATTGTAAGTCTACCGTAGAAGATAAAATCTTAATCACCCACGGAACCGATACCATCACCGATACCGCCGCTTTTTTGGCTAAAGAAAATCTCAACAAAACCATTGTTTTTACAGGGGCATTGATTCCTTATTCTCTTGGAAGTAGCGATGGAATGTTTAATCTAGGTAGTGCATTTGCATTTGTACAAACCCTGCCAGTAGGAGTATATATTGTAATGAATGGCAAATATTTCCAATGGAATGAAGTTCAAAAAAACAGAGCTTCGGGTTATTTTGAAAAAAAATAATTTATTACTCAGAAGATTTAACCATATAGCATCCTTCATTTTCTATAAAATAGCCTCCTTCAT
>CAZUUI010000043.1:0-11288 GCA_964622955.1 uncultured Chitinophagaceae bacterium
ATTTACCTTGTCCTTATAATTTATAGAAGAATAATTATTTTCTATAAGTTTTAAACCCATTTTTTTAAATCCAAACGTCTTTTCTTCATTAATTAACATTATGTCAAAAGCAATGCAATATTCTTTTCCTTCTACCATATTATCGGGAAAACTCATTATAGCATACTCAAAATTTCTTGAGCCAATGTAATACGATGAAAAAAATATTTTAGCATTATTATTAGAATCTATCCATAAATCTGCATTGGAATATTTACTTGATAGAATATTTAAATTAATATTCTTTTCGTCTAACGAATCAAATTTGATTTTACTCGTTTTGTATTCTTTTATATAATCAAATACTATTTTATCCTGACTAAATAAAATGAAATTATTTAACAAAGTAAGTACTACAAAAATATTCTTTAAATAATTCATTTAATTAGGAATTGCTTTTACATCTTTAATAAAATACTTTGGTAAGCTTTGTCCATTTTCTAATTTATTATTATTGTAGAAATATGCGTTTTTTAGCACTTCAAAATCTTTTAAAAGCCCATTTTTTTCTAGTGCTAAGAGGATTTTTCGCTCTTCTTCATTTGTAAAAGAATTTTGATTTTTCTCAAATAATTTATCTTTTATATGTTTGATAACTTCTAAAGTTGCTTTTTTATTTTCTATGTTGGTCAATCCTATCTGAAAAAAATTGAAACAATTATGCTCATTTTTGTTTAAAACAAATTCTATTTTCTCCCAAGTTCCATCATTTCTCAGTGTTTTGCTTTGTACATTACAAGGCTTAGCATTACATAAATCTTTGAAATAAATGTCATTATAAAGCTCTGTTTTATGTTTTTTATCAATTCCAAAATTATTTTCTTTGTATGTACTCATAGAAATTTTCTGTAAACCCAATGAGGAACTACTGGTATCTAGTTTTATCAAAAATGAAATTTTGATTGAAGATAAATTTTCTGCGGGCGAATCTAATTCCCCTCTTACAAACATCATTAATCCATTTTCTGATAAAAAAATAGGAAAAAACATAATTACAGTATCTTTTCCTCCAAATATCTCTTCACTAGAATAGATTAGTTTATTCGCATTCAACAGTTCTTGTGAAAAAAGAATATTTGAGATAATCAGAAATAAAACGAAAAACTGTTTTTTCATAGCACTTAAAGTTTTCAATATTGTATTTCAATATAATCTTTTTTTAAAAATCGCCGTATTCTTCTAATTTTGTAATTTGAGCCAATCTTAGAGAGAACACCATATTCTTCCGATTTATCAATTAATTTTCCGTTAATGATTATTGGAAATTTCAAAACAAAATAGGCAAAAATGGATTGTATACAACCTGACGGTTTATTAAAATATTCAACTCTAGCACTATCTTTAACAAATTCATTATGATGTATACTATTAAGTTCTAAGCTATCAAAGCTACTTAGGCTTATAGGAAGTCCAGACATCATTAAGGACAATTTAAATGAATCACATATATTGAAGGCTTTGTCTTTTTTTATAATTTTATCCCGTTTAGGTATCAAAATTCCAAATTTCCCTATAATAATTGTTTTATATTCACTATTTACATAAGTGGGTCCCGTATTTAAAGTGAATCCAGTATCTATCTCTTGACCATAGATGATACTAGCAAATAAGAAAGAAAATAAAACGAAAAACTGTTTTTTCATAGCACTTAAAGTTTTCAATACAAAGATAACGTATTATTTCTTAAAATCCTCAATATTTTTTACGTCAATACACGCTTCAAAATCATTGGGATTGTTGCTGGCTATTAGGACTATTTTATGCTCCGAAAAACGATTCAATAATTCCTGAAACCATTGTTTTCCTTGAGCATCCAAGGTTTCGGTAGGTTCGTCTATCAGCAAAAAAGGCGTATCGGTACAGATAGCCAATATCAATTTCAATCGCTGGAGCATCCCCGTAGAAAAGGATTGCACCCTCTTATGTTTATCTATATGCAGCGTATCCAAAAGCCCTTCTATAGTAGTATTTTTATGCAATTTTTTAACCGAAAAATGAAAATGAATAGCTTCTTCCAGCGTGCCTTCGGTATAGGGTTCTATATAAGGCGCTGTGTATGAGATAAATTTGTAAACTTCATCCAGCTTGATTTCGTTTCCTATCGCATCAAAATAAGTAATTTTGCCCTGACTGGGTGTAATAAAATTGGAAATCATTTTGAGCAAAGTGGACTTGCCCGAACCATTTCTACCCGCTATGCCATAAATATTCCCATACTGATACGTAGCCGAAAAATCCTCGAAAAGCTTGTTGTAATTATAACTTTTAGAAATAGCATCTATCTGAATCATAGGGCGAAGAAGCGCTTTTTTTGCCTATTTGTCATAAATACTTCTAAATCCTTTCATCAATCCTATTTGAGATTGATTGATAAACTGCAAAATCATATCGCGCTCTACCGAAGGTGGTATCTGAGCTTCAATCATATCTACCGCCTTTGAGATATTGGAATTTTTTACAAATAAAATTCGATATATGTCAAAAATATGATTGATGGTTTCTTGCGAATAGCCTCTTCGTTTGAGTCCTACACTATTTACGCCGTGATATGAGGCGGGCATACGTGCCGCTTTTACAAATGGGGGAATATCTTTATTGATACTAATGCCACCGCTAATATAAGAGTGCGCTCCTATTCGTGTAAACTGTTGAACATTGACGCCACCGCCAATAATAGCCCAGTCATCGATAAGTACATGTCCTCCCCAATTCACCGCATTGGCTACAATACAATTATCGCCCATAATGGTATCATGTCCAAAGTGTGCATACGCCATAATAAGACAATTATTGCCAATTTTGGTTTTCATTGAATGCGTGGTGCCTTTATTGATGGTTACACATTCGCGAATGACGCAATTGTCTCCTATTTCTACCAGGGTTTTTTCGCCTCTAAATTTTAAATCTTGTGGCACGGCAGAAATTACCGCTCCTGGGAAAATTTTACAATTTTCACCAATTCGAGCACCGTCCATAATGGTTACATGTGGACCTATCCAAGTTCCTTTTCCTATCTCTACATCACCATAAATAGTAGTAAATGGATCAATGGTCACATTTTCAGCAATCTTTGCATCAGGATGAATATAGGCTAATGGTTGTAGCATTTAATTAAATTAATGAGTACACAATATTATTTAGATGAAAAAAAATGACTATGCGTTGCATTTCCCTAATTTTCAGGCTTTTGTTTTTTGATAATGGTTGCCATCATTTCGGCCTCTGTAGCGATAGAGTTGCCAACAAAAATAGTGCCTTTCATTTCTACTATACCTCTGCGAATAGGGCTCATAAGCTCTACTTTCATAATGAGCGTATCGCCGGGCACTACTTTTCGTTTAAATTTGGCTTTGTCTATTTTGAGAAAATATACATCGTACTGCGTGGTATCTTCTATGCTTCTAAGCGCTAGCATACCGCCACATTGCGCCATAGCTTCTATCTGCAATACACCGGGCATTACATGATTATCGGGAAAATGACCTGGAAAAAAATTCTCATTTGCCGTTACATTTTTTACCCCTACTACAAACTCATCCGTCAATTCTATCACCTTGTCTACCAATAAGAAAGGATAACGATGTGGCAATATTTTTTGAATATCATGAATGTCAAAAACAGGTGTTTTATTGGCATCATATTCAGGTGCTACAATCTGTGTTTTAGATTCTTTGATTTTTTGTTTGATCAATTTGGCAAAATCTGTATTGATTTTATGTCCCGGATAGGTAGCAATAATATGTGCTTTGATAGGCATTCCTACAAGGGTAAGGTCTCCTATCACATCCAATAGCTTGTGTCTAGCAGGTTCATTTTGAAAATGAAGTTCAAGATTGTTCAAAAAACCTTCAGATTTTACGGTAATATCATTTCTGTTGAATAATTTAGACAAATTTTCAACTTCGGCTGTTGTGGGCATTTTGTCCACCATCACTATAGCATTATTCACATCGCCTCCTTTGATAAGGCCCGCATTGTATAATTTTTCTAATTCATGAAAAAATACAAAAGTTCTACATGGTGCTATTTCGGTCTCAAAATCTTCATAACTTTCCAATGTAGCATGTTGTGGGCCAACAATCTGAGATTTATAATCCACCATTACCGTTACTTTGAAGGTATCGCTAGGCATAGCTATAATTTTTGACCCTGTTTCAGGATCTTCTATCATGATGTTTGATTTCAAAGAAAATACATCTCTCACCGCATCTTGACGAACAATTCCTGCCGTTTTGAGCAAATCTACAAATGGTTTGGCACTGCCATCCAAAATAGGCATTTCTTCCGAATTGGACTCAATCAATACATTATCTATCTCGGCACAATGAATAGCACTTAAAAGATGCTCTATTGTAATTAATTTTACACCATTTTTTTCAATTGTAGTACTGCGCTCGCTATTGGTTACCCAATCGCAATTGGCATCTAAGATAGGCATTCCCTCCAAATCTGTTCGCTGAAATTTGATGCCATGACCCGCCGTTGCTGGCTTCAAGGTTATCGTTACCGATTTGCCACTATGCAATCCAAATCCGCTGATACTAGCCTCATTCTTAATTGTTTGTTGAAAATTATTCATTTCTATATTCTTATATTCTATATCAAATTATGCTACTTTTGTTGAATATTCATTTAAAACATTGCATAAAAACAGCAAAGATAAAATTTTTTTAAAAATAAATTGATTTTATTAATAAAAATTTGAATATTATAACTTTATTTATGTATTTTTGTGTAACTAAAATGTGATAATGAAAAAACTTTGGATAATTTTACTTTTTGTATGTTTTATACATTTAAACTCTTGTGAAGATGGAACGTATTTTGCTGATAATAAAGATGAACCATATATACTCAATTCACCTTCGCATTTTCCACCGCCAATAATTCCTAAGGATAATCCTCTGACAAAAAACAAAGTAAGGCTAGGAAGAATGCTTTTCTACGATGCCCAACTTTCTGAAGACAAACAAATTTCATGTGCAAGCTGTCACAAACAACAATTTGCTTTTGGCGACAATTCCCCATTGAGCAAAAAAGTAAATCATGGCTCTACTACTCGAAATACTTCGGTACTGTTCAATCTCGTATATACCAATAATTATTTTTGGGATGGAAGAACGGGAACACTTGAAAGCACCTGTTTAGACGCATTATTGGGCGAACAAAATTTTGACATCAATCGTGTAGCGCCTATTTTAAAAAACAATCCAACTTACCTCAACCTTTTTAAAAGTGTATATGGCAATGAAGACGTGACTCAAGACCAGATAGTAAAAGCATTGGCAAGTTTTATCCGCACCATGATATCGGCTGGAACAAGACTAGACAAAGGTGCAAAAGAAGGATTGCCCGAAAAATATCTGACACCTACTGAGATATTAGGAAAAGTAATCTTTGATACAGAAGATGGCGATTGTTTTCACTGTCATGGAAGTGCCAAAGGAAATCCTTTATTTACAGATAACGAATTTCATAATAATGGATTGGACAACTTCAACAGTTATTCTCAGTTTACAGACAAAGGAAAAGGAGCTGTCACAGGACTACAAACAGACTACGGCAAGTTTAAAACTGGTAGTGTACGAAATATTAGTTTCTCTGCGCCTTATATGCATAATGGAAGACTAGCTACTTTAGACGATGTCCTCAATCATTACAATACAGGCGTTAAAAACAATATTACCATAGACCCAAATATGAAAAAAGCTAATTCAGGAGGATTAAATCTTCCACAATCCAAGCTTGATCAATTAAAAGCCTATTTGTTAATGCTTAACGATGTAGATTTTATTAGAGATACTTCTTTCAGCAATCCATTTTAAAAAAACGGTGAACGCATTATTGATAGACTGCGAAGATTCTTATACACTCAATATTTATGATTATTTGAGGCGTATAGATATATGTGTAAAAATGGTATCTTACCTTGAATTTGATGAAAATTTTTCAGTAGATGTTTACAATGCTATTATACTATCTCCTGGTCCCAACGAGGCTACATCTTATCCAAAAATACTGAATTGGATAGCAAAGTATGAAAAAAATATACCGATTCTTGGCATTTGTCTAGGACATCAAATTTTAGGACATTACTACGGTCATTTTTCTATCAAAGCAAAAAATGCATTGCATGGTGTTCCAATGAATATACACTGTAATTCTCATCCTTTGTTTGATTTTTTGGATAAAAATACAATGCAGGTAATGCCATATCATTCGCTAGTCATTGCTCAAAACGAATTGAGTCCGCTAGATATTTTAGCTACAAATTCGGATGAAGAGATTATGGCATTTGTTCACAAAACACTTCCCATAGCAGGATTTCAGTTTCACCCTGAATCTATAGGCACGCCTCGTGGCATAGAATTATTTATGGCTTGGAAGAAGTGGGTAGAAACTTTCCAGTATTAGTTCTACTTACTTTCTAATTATATTCGCCCCAATAGCGTTAAGTCTTCCGTCAATATTTTCATATCCACGGTCTATTTGTTCAATATTATGAATAATAGAGGTTCCTTTGGCGCTCATAGCCGCTATCAACAACGCTACACCTGCACGAATATCTGGAGAAGACATTGTAATGCCTCTTAGAGGCATAGATTTGTTCAATCCTATAATCACCGCTCTATGTGGATCGCAAAGTGTTATTTGAGCACCCATATCTTTGAGTTTATCTACAAAAAACAACCTACTTTCAAACATTTTTTGATGTACCAAAAGGCTTCCACTTGCCTGAATAGCGGTAACTAAAATTATACTCAATAAATCGGGCGTAAATCCTGGCCAAGGATGATCATAAATCGTTAAAATAGAGCCATCTATGAATTTAGAAATTTCATACTGTTTTTGTTCAGGGATATAAATATCATCGCCACGAAATTCAAATTGAATGCCCATTTTTCGGAAAACGGTAGGGATAAGCCCTAGCATATCTATTCTACAATTTTTAATCGTAATTTCGGACTCTGTCATCGCAGCCATTCCTATAAAACTGCCTATTTCTATCATATCGGGAAGAATGGTATGCTTACATCCACCCAAACGCTCCACTCCTTCTATCGATAATAAGTTTGAACCAATTCCCGTAATTTTCGCGCCCATACTATTGAGCATTAGACATAATTGCTGGATATAAGGCTCACAGCCTGCATTATATATCGTAGTTTTTCCTTTGGCCATTACCGCTGCCATTAGGATATTGGCGGTACCTGTTACCGAAGGTTCTTCTAATAATAAATAAGTTCCTGTAAGATTCTCCGCATTGATAGCAAAAAATTCGGAAGTATCGTCATATTCAAATTTAGCCCCCAATTTTTCAAAACCTATTAAATGCGTATCCAAAGGTCTACGTCCAATTCGGTCTCCACCCGGTTTTGGCAAATACGCTTTTTTGAATTTTGATAGCAAAGGGCCCAAAACCATTACCGAACCACGAAGTGCACTGGCTTGTTTTTTATAAGCATCGGTATGAAGATATTCAATATTTACATTTTTTGCTTTGAAGCTACACGTATTTGGTGAAATTCGATTTACTTCTACGCCCATCGATGCAAGCAAATCAATAAGAGCATTGACATCTCTAATATTTGGAAGATTGTCGATTACTACCTCTTCCTCCGTCAATAAAACGGCACAAATCACTTGCAACGCTTCATTTTTGGCTCCTTGAGGCTGCAATTCACCTTTTAATTTTCGTCCACCTTCTACTTCAAATAGTTTCATAAAATGAATATTAAATTGTTAAAGTATTATTAATTACAATAAATTGTACCTTATTTTCTTTTATTCTTGTTAAAAGCTGGTTTATTCCCCTGATTATTTCCTTGTTTTTTATTTTTATTGTTTTTGTTATTTTTGTTAAACGAATTTTTCGTGTTTTTGACAGAAACCAACTGCTTTATAGATTCATCTTGTGGCATTTCAAGATTTCCTTTAGAAATATTAGTCAGATCATTTTTCACAATTTCATCGTTTACTACTTCATTATTCCATGTTTTATGAACCAATTTCATAAAACTAGCAATGTGGTGCGCTACCACACGTTTTTTCTGTTCTTCCATCTTTCCCGCATGATCAATAAATTCCACTATATATTTTCCATAATGTCTATGTCGATTGATTCGCTGAGGATAATGAAATTTTTCGGGTTTTGGTACGATCAACTCTCTTTCCACCATAGGAAATGGAGCATCTACATCCAATTTAAAATCAGAAATAAAAAACAAATGATCCCACAATTTTTGATGATAATCTTCTGCTTTCTTCTCTTGTGGAGTTATTTTTGACATGATATCAATAATCATATGGGCTGCCTGAGTTCTCTTGTCTCTATCCTTTATTTCCATACATTTAAAAACCATATTTTGTAAAGATTTTCCATATTCTCTCAAAATAATGGGTTGTTCATTTTGATAATAATTCATATATAAACGGTATATTAAGATCTTTTTTATAAAATTAAAGACAGATTATGCATCAATTGAATGTTCTGAACTATTCAAATTGGATATATCAAATCCTAGTCTTTTTGATGTAGCGTGAGGCGTAATGCCACTTTTTGTCAACATATATCCCAATGGTATATATTTAACTTCGTTAAATAATGGCGCCCACAAATCATATTCTATACTTCGAATTACACATTGTTCTATCAATTCAGAGATCTTTGATTCGTCTAATACCAACGAACCAAAATCACTATACAAGAAACCAATTTGGCCTTCGCCCTCTACAAAAAAATGATTGTCGCTATTGATAAATATTCGAGCTATTAATTCTCCAATATCATTTTGTCTTTCATATTTAATAGAATCACTCAAAAAATTATAAACCTCAATCATTCCACAATAAGAACGATTAAAATTTTCTTGGACATATTTAGATTTTAATACTGGATTATTAGGGTCAAAAGAAAAAACATTTGTGTGCATTGAAAATATAATAATATCTCCTCCTACTTGAAGCCAAAACTCATTAATATTTTTCTCCGAATACTCTATTTTAACCCTTTTATCTTTCTCCAATATCCATGGCGATAACTCTTGCGAATATTCTTTGGCTTTCTCTTTAACTTTGTGAAAAGTTAGCTTTGTATGTGCAAACACATCTTGCTTTAAGCTCGATTTTTGCTCAATTATATGTTTTGATTTTTCAAAACGATTCTCGTTCATCAATAAGAATTATACGTCTCTAGGAACTCTACTTACACGCAACAATACATATCCTCCAACCATCATAATAGTTGATATTAAGAATGCTACAGACATACCAGAGTCTACCATTGAATATTTTACTGCATTATTATATTCAATAAATCCTGGATTGTTCATGTAATTAAAAGAGGTAATCAAAAACATTATCAATCCCCAAATAAAAAGCATTGTAGCTAATGGCTTAATCATAATTTTAAATATTTAAAGGGCAAATTTACAACAATTTATTATTTAGTCGACTAATTTTTTTTTAATTGAAAAGTATCCTACCTACTCAAATACATACTCTTCATTTTGAAGAGATTGCGGAAATGCGGGTCGCGGATGTTAGAAATAAAGCGAATGGCTTCCCCTGTACTCTTCATCTCAGGACCCAGTTCTTTTTTCACATTTGGAAATTTGTCAAAACTAAAAACAGGCTCTTTAATGGCATACCCATCTAATTTTTCCTGAACTTTTATATCCTTTACTTTCATATCGCCTGTCATTATCTTAGCAGCATAGTTCAAATAAGGAATTTGATACGCTTTGCAAATAAAAGGAGTCGTTCTTGATGCTCTTGGATTGGCTTCAATTACATACACTTCATCTTGTTCATTGAGATTGGTAGCTCTTTTTACTACAAACTGAATATTAATAAGTCCTTTTACATTCAATGCCAATGCAATTTTCTTTGAATATACTTTAATTTTTTCAATAGCTTCATCGCTTAAAGAAAATGGAGGTAATACGCTATGGCTATCTCCTGAGTGAATTCCAGCAGGTTCTATGTGCTCCATTATTCCCATAATATGCACATCCGTTCCATCGCACAATGCATCCACTTCGGCCTCTTCTGCTCTATCTATAAAATGGTCGATTAGGATATTATTATCGGGAAAATGCTTCAAAATACTTACCACTCCACTTGTCAACTCATCGTCATTGATTACAATTCTCATTTTTTGACCACCCAATACATACGAAGGACGAACTAAGACCGGATACCCAACTTTATGCGCTACTTCTAACGCATCATCGGCATTCTTAGCAGCACCATATTTTGGATAAGGAATATCTAGTGCTTTCAATAAATCGCTAAAACGTTCTCTATCTTCTGCCAAATCCATATTGTCATAGCTCGTTCCAATGATTGGAATTCCATAATTTTCAAGCTTTTCGGCCAATTTTAAAGCAGTCTGACCTCCTAGCTGTACAATTACGCCTATTGGTTTTTCTAAATCTACGATTTCTCTCAAATGCTCCCAAAAAACGGGTTCAAAATATAATTTTGAAGCTGTATTAAAATCGGTAGAAACTGTTTCGGGATTACAATTGACCATAATGGCTTCATAGCCCATTTCTTTTAATGCAAAAAGACCGTGAACACAACAGTAATCAAACTCTATCCCCTGTCCAATTCGATTGGGACCCGAGCCTAAAACGATTACTTTTTTCTTATCAGATACTACACTGTCATTATGATTTTCAAATGTTGAATAAAAATAGGGTGTTTGTGCATCAAATTCAGCCGCACAAGTATCTACCATTTTATAGACTCTTTTCAGCCCCAACTCTTTTCTTTTGTTGTAAATATCGTCTTCTTCATTTTTGAAGATATATGCCAATTGCAGATCTGAAAAGCCTTTTCTTTTTGCTTTCAACAAGGTTTCTTTATCCAAATCTTGGAACGAAATTTTTTTCAAAGATTGTTCAAAATCAACTAATTCTTGAATTTGTCTCAAAAACCAAAAATCAACTTTTGTTATTTCATAAATCTTTGTTTTTGGAACACCTAATTTTAAGGCTTCTCTCAATTTGAATATTCTATCCCAAGACGCATTTTTTAATGCAGCCAAAACCTCATCTACATTCCTACTATCATTGCCGTCTACACCCAATCCTATTTTATTATTTTCAAGGGATTGACAAGCTTTTTGCAATGCTTCTTGGAAATTTCTTCCAATGCCCATAACCTCCCCAACTGACTTCATTTGTAGACCAAGTGTTTCGTCAGCACCTGGAAATTTCTCAAAATTCCAACGAGGTATTTTT
>CAZUUI010000044.1:0-4780 GCA_964622955.1 uncultured Chitinophagaceae bacterium
ATATCATTTAAGACAAAAGAATATTTAGAAACATATAAAATGAAAGTACAGTAAATGGTTTCTGAAAGTAAAAATTATTTTTGGATTCCCTTATTTATATCATTATCAAATTATTATGAATAATGAAGAGTAAACATATTTTAATACTATCTTTTTTTAGTTTTTTGATTTCATTAACATTGATTTTATCTTATGTTATTATTTATAAAATTCCTGAATTTTCAATAGAAAACAGCAGAAAGCAAAAAATATTAGAGTTTATTAATCCAATAGAATTAAGTTCATATTTGACAAAGGTTTCTATAGAAAAGCAAGATTCAATTGAAAAAATATGGAAATATAAAAAGTTGATAGATAATGAAATAACCTGTAATAAAAAAGTGAAAGTAAAAGAATTAAAACTTGATTCAAATAGTTATGTGAAAGTATATTTAAAAGAAAATTTAATTATTAAAGTTGAACATTATTTTAAGATTAAAGATAGAAAAGATGAAATGTTTTATTATGTGAAAAATCATAAAGTTATATTTTATCATATAGTTTCTCAAAATTTTCCAAACAAAAATATAATTCAAGTTATAGATTTTATTTCAAGCGATAATTTACTTTATGAATCAAGAACTCCTAAGAATTGTGTTTTAGTAGAAGAAAATTATTGTTATTCAATTGTTAAAGAAATAAACAAGCAGTATTTATATCTAATTGATAAATTTAAATAATCCTTATTTACTTGAAGATAATTTGATTGCCCTAAAATAGCCCAGATAGAAGCGAATATCCTCCGAAGCTTGCGTAGGAGATAGTAGCGAATAGTTCCGATTTACGGAATTTTCAACGGGAATAGCTCCAAAAAAACTAGATTTTTGGATTCTTTCATTTTTTCTGTTTTTTTTTATTAATTTTGCGGATGAATATGGAAAAGAAAAGTCTTCAATCACAGAACAAAAAAGAACGACACGCATTGCGATTTCGGTTGTTGATAATTATTTTGAGCTTAGTAATGATTAATGTCATTGCGGCTTTTGTGTATAAGCGTTTTGACCTGACTACGGAGAAAAGATATTCGCTATCGGATGCAACGACCAAATTGCTCAAACAAAATAATAAAAATATTTATATAAAAGTCTATTTGGAAGGCGACTTGGAAAGTGGTTTTTTGAGGTTGAAAAATTCGACTAAAGATATTTTGCAAGAGATGAAAAGTGCCAGCGGTGGTAGTTTTTCGTTTGATTTTATCAATCCATTGCCCTCTACAGCTACCGAAGAACAAAAATTTGCTATCTATCAAGAGCTTGCGGCTATGGGATTGCAGCCTACCAATTTGAAAGTGCGCAAAGAGGACCAATACGAAGAGCGTATTATTTTTCCTAGCTTGTTGGTTTCGGTAGGCGAGAACACACTTCCTGTTCAAATACTTGAAAATCAGATAGGATACAGTCCCGAAGAAGCGTTGAATCATTCGGCCATTTCGCTAGAGTATAAAATAGCCAATGCTATCAAAAAATTATCTTACAACGATATTTACAATGTTTCTTTCCTTCAAGGACACGGCGAATATCCTCCTTCGTATGTATTTGATTTTACCAATAAACTCAAAGAAAGCCGCTACAACGTTAGCTTCAATGCTATTGGCAAAGGTTTTGTGTCTAATACCGGCGATACAGTGTTGTCTTGGGATTATAAAACCTGCGATTTGCTCATTGTGGCTCGTCCGATAGCGCCTTTTTCAGAGTTTGAGAAATTTCAGATAGACCAGTTTATTATGCGTGGAGGCAAGGTAATGTGGCTATTGGACGGTATGGATGCTGATAATGCTTATTTGCAAAATCCCGATTTGCTTTTTATGGCCAAAAGCCATAGTTTGAATTTAGACGAACAATTATTCAAATACGGCGTTCGAATCAATAAAAATTTGGTACAAGATGGTCAACAGAGCGCACCAATTCCTGTAATTGACAACAAAACCAATGAACCAATGCTGTTCCCTTGGCTATACAGCCCGTTGTTGTCTCCTTCCAACGCAAACGCTATTGGGAAAAATCTGGACCCTGTGTTGTCCAATTATTGTTCCAGCTTGGATACGATTTCCGAAAATGGCATTAAAAAGACAATTATTTTGTCTACCTCGCAGTATGGAAGAGCCTTGCCCGAGCCTGTTCGCGTGCATTTGGCCGCTATAAAAGAGAAACAAGATTTTAGATTTTTCAAACAACCATTTATTCCAACGGGTGTATTGCTTGAAGGAAAATTTTCGTCATTGTACAAAAATAGAATGGAAGTAGATTTTGTCAAAAAATTGCAAGAAATAGGCATTTCTCCAATTGAAAATGGAAAAAATACAAAGATGATTGTATTTGGCGATGCTGATATTATCAAAAATCACGTGAGCCAAAAAGGCGAGCAATATCCATTGGGGTATGAAATATATAGCAAGCAAGTATTTGCTAATATGGATTTCTTAAAAAATTGTGTGGAATATTTGACCGATACCAATGGGCTTTTGACGGCTAGAAATAAGGAAATAAAATTGAGAATGCTGGATAAGCAAAAAGTGAAAGAAGAAAGCATCAAATGGCAGCTAATCAATCTATTAATTCCTATTTCACTTATAGTAATATTTGCTATTGCATACAATTACTTTAGAAAACGAAAATGGGCAATGAATTCATAATGAATTGATAATAAAATAGATAAGATTCTGAATAAAATATTTAACCTTTCGAGTGTTGCTATTCTTACCCTTTTTTGTGGGTTGATTTTTTTTCCATTTATTGGGGAAGTCAATCTTTTTGATTGGGATGAAACACTTCACGCATCTGTATCCAAAGAAATGTTTCAGTCGGGACATTTTTGGACACCGTATCTCAATGGAAAATACTATTTGGATAAACCTCCTTTTTTCTATTGGTTGCAAATTATTTCCTATAAGTATTTGGCACTAAAAGAATATGGCGCACGATTTCCAAATGCTGTTTGTGGCTTATTGAGCGTATTGCTTCTGTTTAAATTGGGGAAACGTTTTTTTTCAAAATTATTTGGCGTAGTATGGGCAATGTTGTATTTGTCGCTTTTTTTAGCACAGTTATTTCATAAAACGGCATTGCTAGAGCCTTGGTTCAATTTCTTTGTATTTTTGAGTCTCTACAATATGAGTAGAGTTATAGAAATGCGTCAAGAACGAATCGATGGGCTTTATAGAAAAAGCGATGTAGCTCGGAGTCTTTTTTGGAGTGCTTTTGCTTGCGTAGGAGCCATTCTAACCAAAGGTCCCGAAGCGTATTTTATCGTTGTGTTTAGTTATTGGTTTTTGTTTTTAGCTTCTAGCGCCAAATACGGTTTGGGATATACAAATATCGTTAAATGGACATTGTGGGTCTTGTTTTTTATAGGTGTTTGGGGATTTTTGACCTATAGAGAAACGGGTAGTTTTGATTACTTAGTTCAATTCTTGACCTACCAAAAAAATGATTTAAGTATAGAAAAAGCCAGTTTTTTCAAAAGAGTGTTTTTTCATATTATCATACTTATAATTGGATGTTTCCCCGCTTCCATTTTTGCACTCAATAGCCTACGTCCTCAAACTTACGAACCTAGCCTTCAAAAAATATTTAGGTTGATGTTGGTAGGTTGCTTGATTGTAGTAGTCATAATAGCTACATTCGTGAAACAAAAAGTGGTTTATTATTCATCGCTTGCGTATTTGCCTATTTCATTTTTGGCTACGTATAGCATTCGATATATTTTTGAAGAAAGTAAAAAAGTTCATTACGCAATTTTAGTTTTATTGTTATTGGTGGGTACTTTTTGGTCTTTGGTGATAGCATTTGTCCCTTATATGAAGGGAAATATTGAATTGCTTCACCAATTTATACAAGATAAAAATTTACAAATTGTATTTCTAAAGAATTTTGAATGGCATCAGTGGGAATTGTCCTTTGGAGTGCTTTATTTTGGGGTGTTTTTGTTAAGTATTGTATTATTGATTTTTAAGAAATATAAAGCGGGAATTGTAATTTTATTTTTTGCTACAATGTATATATCACAATTGGTTATTACATATTATTTGCCCAAGATAGAACAATATACTCAAGGCGCTTATATCGATTTTGTAAAACAAAAAAGTGATGAAAACGCTTGTTTTCTTGTATATAATACGGTGAGTTATGTGCCCAATTTCTATTCAAATAATTCTTGCGCAATCTCTAATCGATTTGAAAAAGATAGTATGAATCACTACCGAAAATCGATTCAACCTATATATGTTGTAGCTCGAGGTAAAGAAGAAGTGGATACGCTTAATCGTATCAAAGGGTTGAAGAAGTTGTATAATCAAGGAAATTATACTTTTTTTAAGATAAAACAAAAATCAAAAAAATAATGGTTTATTTAACGAGACGCGAACATTTCAATGCGGCGCATAAATTGTATTGTGAACATTGGAGCCCCGAAAAAAACGAACTGGTTTTTGGGAAATGCTCTAATAAAAACTGGCACGGCCATAATTATGAGTTATTTGTAACCGTAAAAGGGGAACCTAATAAAGAAACTGGTTTTGTAATGAATGTAAAAGATTTGAGTGTAATAATTCAAGAGCATATCTGCGAGCGATTGGATCATAAAAATCTTAATATAGATGTGGATTGGGGATATGAAATGCAACCGAGTACCGAAAATGTAGCCATCTGGATTTGGAATGAGCTAAAAAATCGGGTTACGGAGTGTGAATTGCATTGTGTCAAACTTCAAGAAACAGATAATATTTTTGTAGAATATTATGGCT
>CAZUUI010000044.1:4790-9953 GCA_964622955.1 uncultured Chitinophagaceae bacterium
ATTAAAACATTATCATAACCTTTATATTACAAAATTTTCTGTATCTATTGATTTGCCTAGCTTTTGCTTTTGGTGTTTCTAGTTTGTTGTATTTTTTTAATACCAAAACTAGAAAGTTTGTTTTTCAAAAAGATAAGATTACACTTGGACTTTTTGCATTGAGGGTTTTAGCGTTGTTTTTAATATCCATATTATTGATTTCTCCTTTTATCAATCTAAAAGTAAATCGTAGTTTGAAGCCAAAAGTCATTTTAGTTGTTGACAATTCTTCATCTATTGCCACTTTTGATGGGATGAAATTGGATGAGTATCGTCAAACAATTGAAAAATTGCAGGATAAACTTTCAAGATATTTTGAAGTGGAAACGCATTTATTTTCTGATAAATTGGATGCAAAAGATTCTTTTTTGTTGAAAGGGGAGAGCACCGATATTTTTAATGCGCTTCAAGCTACTGATGAATTGCATTTCAATGAAAACATACAAAGTGTAATATTAGTTTCGGATGGTAATGCCAATATAGGCAATAATTTTAATTATTACAATTTTACCAATCCTGTAGATGCTTATTCTTTGCTAGTGGGCGATACTACTCGGTTTTTTGATATAGAAATTGGTGCAATTGATTATAATCCATTGGCTTATTTGAACGAAAAAACAAATGTATCCGTAAACGTATCGGCTGATAATGCGGTAGGAAGCCCTATTCAATTGACTTTGTATGAGATGAAAGGAAATGGCACAGCTATTAAACTTCAGAGCCAAACGATTAATCCACATTCCAATTCGTTTTCAGAAAATCAATCTTTTGCTATCAAAATGACTCAAGAAGGTATTCATCATTACCGAATAGCTTGTGAATGCAATTCCGCAGAGAAAAATTGTGCGAATAATGCGAAAGATTTTTTTGTAGAAGTAGTCAATGGAAAAAAGAAAATAGCCATATATACCGATGCGCCCCATCCCGATATTTCTGCTATAAAATCGGCACTTGAAAAAAATGAAGCATTTGAAGTTCAAGTTCAGGTATTACAGGAGTCTGCACCGTCAATAGAAGGAATAGATTTGGCAATATTGTATCAAATTCCTTCAAATTATAGCAATCGACTTGAATTTATCAAACAATTGAATCAAAAGGGAGTTTCCATATTGTATTTTATTGGAAGTGGAACCAATTATGGAATGATAAATCAAGTTCAATCACTTTATAGCATTACCCCTCAAGGAAACTTAAAACAAGATGTTTTGCCACAATTCAATAAAGAATTTTCATTATTCAAAATGTCGGAAGATTTTCAAGGGAATTATGGAAAATTTCCTCCTTTACAAGCAAATTATCTGAATATTGCAGCTGTAAAACAATCGGAAGTATTATTGTATCAAAAAATAGGTGCGGTAGCTACAAATAAACCTATGATTGCAATGGGATTTATGGAAAATCAATCTGTAGGGATTGTATTTGCAGAGAATATTTGGAAATGGAAAATGATGGATTTCAAAAATTTTAAAAGTTTTGAACGATTTGAAGAAGTAATTGTAAAGACAGCTAATTTTTTAGCTGTTAAGAAAGATAAAAAGAAGTTTAAAGTGCATTTTGCCAAAACATTCTACACAGAAAAAGAAAGCGTAAGTGCCGATGCGGTATTATACAATGCTTCTTATGAATTGATTAATAATGCCGATGTGCAAATGGAAATTGTAGGAAATAATAAGTATCAATCCAACGTTGAATTTGTAAAAAATGGAGATAAATATTCCGTAAATTTAGGCTCATTGCCAGCTGGAAATTATGAATATACCGCTTATACAATTTCAAATGGCACAAAATTGATAGATAAAGGTAATTTTGCCATTACCGCCTTTGAAATAGAAAATGCTTATAAAAGAGCGAATTTTGAAGATATGAATAAGTTTGCTCAAAATCATAATGGCGAATTAATCTTTTATAAAAATTGGGAACAACTTATAGAAAAATTCAAGAAAAAAGAACAAAAAGAATTGTTGATTTCCGAATCTAAAACCATTACATTTATTGACTCTTGGATACTATTAGGTATTATTTTATTACTATTATCCATAGAATGGATTTTGAGAAAATATTTTGGAAAAAATTGATGAAGAAAAGGTCGATTCTTTTATTTTGTATTGGCTTTCAATTTTTTATAAGCAAAAGTCTTGCACAACAAATATCATATTTATCGATTTTACCTCAGGATTCCATCATTTTAATGAACGAAAATATCGAATTTAATGCAAGATTTGAATATAAAAATTCGATAGATTTGCGAGCAAAGCAAATACAGTTTTTAAATAAAATTAAAAATAAAGGATATTTATTAGCAAGTATAGATTCTTTAGATAAGGGGTATAAACTATTTCTTGGTGATAAAATGTCTCATTTTTTGTTATTGATCGATGAAAAATATCAAAAATTTGGATTGCCTCTTCAAATTAAAATTTCAAATCCTCAATTCATAGAAGTAGAAAGTAAAAAAATCATTAATAAAATTGTAAACAAAGGCTATTTTGATGCAAAAGCGGAAATAGATTCTTGTAAGTTGCAAAATGAAGCATTTCAATGTAAATTGACGATTGATATTGGAAAAAAATACTATTTTGATTCCTTGTTTATAGAAGGCGAAAATGAATATTTACATCGAATTTTTGCAAAAAATTTGCTAAAACATTATCAAAGAAAGCCTTTTTCATTGAATACATTGGAGCAAATTAAAAGCGATATTGACAATATCCCATACTTTGAATTGGCCCAGCCGTTGGATTTGGACTTTAATGATTCTTTGGTAAATTTACTGGTATCCATAAAACCTCGAAAAAACAATCAAATAAATGCTTTTTTGGGAATTTTGCCCAACGCATACAATTCCAATCAATTAGAAATTACAGGTGATGTTACCTTGGCATTGAATAATTTATTTAATCGAGGCGTCAGATTTCAATTTAATTGGCAAAAGCCAGTTTCGGGCAATCAATTTTTGAATCTGGAATCCGAAGTCCCCTTCTTATTCAAAACGCCTATTGGCGCATTGTTTAAATTTGGACTTGAAAAATTCGATTCCTCTTTTTTGAGAATTCAATACAATTTGGGCGCGAGTTATCAGATAGATTCCCGAACAAAATTCTCCTTTTATTATAATTATCAAGGCAGTATTTCCTTGCGAACCGATTCCAGTTTTAAAATCACCAATCAGTTGCCTTCTGTTTTAGATTATTCATATAATCAATTTGGTTTTTCTTTTCAATACAGAAATACAGATGCTTTCTTTTTCCCACGAAAAGGATGGATTGTAGAGTCTAATTTTAGTGTAGGAATAAAGGAATGGATACCAAGCAATTATCTCGTTAATTCCTTTGACGCTAATGGAATTTCATACAAACGATTATATGATTCAATCGGTTTGACAAATTCTATTATATATTTGCAGTCGAGAGTTGAAAAATATTTTAAATTGTCAAATCAATATACATACAAAGTGTCTTGGCTCACAAAAGGAATTTTTGGGAATAATATTGCATCGAATGAGTTATTTACATTTGGAGGAAATAGAATGCCCAGAGGATTTGATGACCATTTTTTTAGGTCTTCATTATACACAACGCTAAGTCAGGAATTTCAATATTTTTTGAATTCAAGTATTCAATTGATGACATTTTTTGATGTTACCGCTTTTAAGAAAAATTTAATTGGGGCAAATTCTTATGAAATGCCATTTGGATTCGGACTGGGATTGGCTTATCGAGGCAAAGGCAGTATCCTCAATTTTTCGATGGGATATGGAAAATATAGCGAAAACCCTATAGAATTTAATAACGCAAAAGTACATTTTGGATATGTGGCGGTTTTTTAAGGTACTATTATTTATTCAATTAATTTCAGTTAATACATTATTTGCAAAAGATATTTTGTATGATAGAATTTTGAAGTATAATGATATCACAATAGAAAAAAAAGTTTTTAAAGTAGATTCGGCTAAAATCATAATGCCAATTCAATATTTTAACTCAGACTACACCTCTCAATATGAAAAACAAATAATTGTCAAAAAAGATATAAAGAAACATTATTTTTTATTTTCCATTTTAATTACTTTATTGATTTTAACTTCAATTGTTCGTTATTCTTTTGTCAATAATTTCAAGTTTCAATTGAATAATTTTTTAAAGCTTAAATTAAAAATAGTAGAAGAATTTGATTTTGGAATTTCAATATTTTTCTTCTTTATATATTCATCAAGTATAATGTACTTAACTTATTTGTTTTTTAAAGAATTTACAGGAGAAGTCAGTATTTTTGAAAATAGAAACTATTTAAAATATATCTTACTATTTTCTTTTTTTGTATTTAAAAATATATTGTTGCAAATTTTGTTTTATGTTTTTAACTTGAAAAATATAAAAGCTATATCTCTATACATCAATATGGACAAAATGATTTTGGTAAGTTTGTTTTTATTACCTTTATTTACTTTGGAAACAATATCAAATCTCAAGTTCAAAGAGATACTTTTATATACTTCAATTTTAATTTTTATTTTCTTTGAATTTTTTGGATTTATTAAAAATTTCATTAATAATTTCGACTTCATAGCAACAAATTTTTTAAAGACTTTAATTTATTTCGTTGCAATTAAAGTTTTACCCTTAATTTTGCTCGCTAAATTTTTACACATAATATAACAGAATGGCAAAAAAAACTACTGAAATTAACAAGGTTGTAAAAAACACAAAGACATCTAAAAGCGATGAATCAGTTAAAAAAGAATCAATAAAGAAACTTTCTGTTAACAAAAAAGAAGATGTTAAAAAAGTGGAAAAGACTTCCACTAAAATAAATAAAAAAGTTGATGCAAAATTAGAGACCGCTAAATCAACTCTTAAAAAAGGGAAAGATGATTCATCTATTCCAAATGAATTTGGGTTGTCACCAAAGGAATTAAAAACACTCCCTAAAAAGATAAAAAATATTTTAATTACACAGCCGGAACCAGTGGGTGAAAAATCACCTTATACCGAATTGATAAAAAAGTATAAATTAAAAATATCTTTTACTCCATTATTAAAAGTTGAAAGTTTAACTTTAAGAGAATTTAGGAAAAATAAAATAAATATAGCATTAAATCACGTTTTTAATAAATTAGGTAACGAA
>CAZUUI010000044.1:9963-11287 GCA_964622955.1 uncultured Chitinophagaceae bacterium
AGTACACTGCAGTAATTTTTAATAGCAAAAATGCCATTGATTATTTTTTTAAAATTTGTGATGAAATGCGTCACAAAATGCCACAAGAAGCAAAATATATTTGTTCTTCAGAGGCAATTGCATATTATCTTCAAAAATATATTAGATACAGAAAAAGAAAGGTTATATATTCTAATGGTACTCCAGCAGATTTGCAAAATATCTTAAAGAAATTCCAAGCAAATGAAAAATTTCTTTTGCCTTGTTCTGCGGTAGGAATTGGTGTTTTACCAACATTTTTAAAGCAAAATAAGTTTAAATTTGCTGAGGCAGTTATGTATAGAATGGTACCAAACGAAGAATTTAATGAAAAACATCTTCAAAATGATATGATTACATTTTTCAATCCAGAAGGGGTAAAAGCATTTTTTACGTTATTTCCAGAATTTAAACAAGATAATACTGCGGTTGGTGCATTCGGTGAAAGTACTCAGGCTCAATTAAAAAAACAAAAAATAGATGTTCACGCTAAAGCTCCAGTTGGAGAGGTGAAGTCAATGGTAATGGCTATAGATAAACTATTTAAGGAATATCCAGATTTGGTAAAACAATAATTTATTTAAAAAAATATTAAAAAATATAAAATAAAATCATAAAAATTGACGTTATCAAAAAAAAATAATTGCAATAAAAAAAAATAAGTTTATTTTTACACGTTCAATTTCTATTAAAAACAATTTAAAATTGTAAAAGATGAAACATTCGAAGTTAAATTATGTTCTAGGATTGCTAGCTGTATTGGGCCTTATAACGTCTTGTGGAAAAGGCGGTGGTGGCGGTTCTTTTAAAGGTCAATTAACGGGATCAGCTGGTAGACCCGTATGGAGAGAATCTGTTCCGTATGGAATGGTTAGTATCCCAAGTGGTACACTTACATTGGGATTAAGTGATCAAGATGTTACATTTGAGTTAACTGCTAGACCAAAACAAGTTTCTATTCATAGTTTTTATATGGATGCTACTGAAATTACAAATAATGAGTATCGTCAGTTTATAGATTATGTAAAAGATTCGTTAGCGCATACAATTTTAGAACATTTTGTTGAGACTAATGCAGATGCGGAAGTTGTTTCTGGTACACAACCTATTGATTGGAAAAAGAAAATTGATTATAAAAATCCAGAGGTTATGAATCAGTTAAATGCAATGTATTTATCTCCTGATCAATGGATTAATGGTAAAAAAGAAATTGATGTAGCTAAATTGGTATATAAGTATGATTATATGAAATATAAGCAAGCTGCTTTTGCTAAGTTTAACAGAAATAAAGATAGAAAGCAGTATA
>CAZUUI010000045.1:0-2683 GCA_964622955.1 uncultured Chitinophagaceae bacterium
TCCGAAGTGCAACGGAGGACTAGCCCAAAAAATAAAAAAATTTTTGATTATGCGGGGAGATTGGCGATTAGCTGCGGGAAGTGTTCGTGTTCGAAAGAATGTATTTTTTCTTTGAGCGAATCTACGGTCTCTATCTCGTTCAACGTGCAAGTAGCTTGAAAAATGATTTTGCCGGTGTCATAGCCTTCATCTACATAATGGATGGTAATGCCCGATTCCTTTTCTCTATTGACTATTACCGCAAAATGTACATTATCGCCGTACATATTTTCACCGCCGTATTTAGGCAAAAGGGAAGGGTGAATATTTACAATTTTGTGCTGGAATTTTTGAACAAATGATGCTGGAATTTTCAGTAAAAATCCTGCCAAAACTATCAAATCGACATCTTGTATCAACGTATGCCACGTATCTAAACCAAGGATAGATTTATTAATAATCAAAACGGGAATATTGGTTTTTCGGAAACGCTCTATTACGCCCGCTTTTGAATTATTGGTGACAATACAAGCGACTTCCACCTGCTCCGAATCTTTGAAATATTCAAAAATTCGCTGTGCATTGCTGCCGCTTCCCGATGCAAAAATGGCTATTTTTTTACGCATTTAAAAATGGATTATTTTTAATTTCAAATTCTATAGTAGTCTCATCGCCGTGTCCCGAATACACAAGGGTTTCGCCAGGCAATGTGAATAGTTTTGTACGAATAGCGTGTATAAGCGTGTCATAATCGCCTCCTGGCAAATCGGTTCTTCCAATACTCATTTGAAACAAGGCATCACCTGCAATTACCAATTGGCTTGCTTTTGAATAAAAGCTCAAGCTACCTTTGCTATGTCCCGGTGTAGAAAGAATTTGCAATTCGCTTGTACCAAAACGAATGGTAGCGCCTTCTTTTAAATCCACTGCAATTTCGGGGCTGGGCACGATGGGCACACCGTATTTGATGCCTGCTTGTACGCTCAAATCGAGATTGTATGCATCATCCAACGATGCTTCAAGCGCCAAATTCCAAGTATCCGCCACAAATTTATTGCCACAAATATGATCGAGATGACAATGAGTATTGACCAATTTTACAGGTTTTAGCTTATTGGATTCGATGAATGAAAAAAGTTCATCTTGTTCGGCACCTGAGTAGCATCCGGGGTCGATAATTATGCATTCTTTCGAATCATCATATAGGATGTATGTATTTTCTTGAAAGGGATTAAACGTAAATTTTTTAACGTGCATAGTTCATTTTTTTTAATACAAAATGGGACAATATAAAAAACCCATTTCTTCAATACTCGATACAAAAAGGATGCAATATTTGTCGTTTTTATCTTTATATTGAAGCTTGAAATCATCGATTTTATCGGCTTCAACAATTTTTTTGTGGTATAATTCTTCTAGGTGCGTCAAAAAAATATTCCATTCAAAATTGGTTTTGGATTGGTCTATTATTTTTTTGCCAATAGGCGATTCCGAATCTTTTTGGAATACAAAAATTGGATAATTTGAAATTTGATTATCTATCACCAAACTTCTATAATTGAGGAGCTCTTCATTGAGTTTTTCTACCTCTTTTTCAATACTTTCTATGGTTATTACGTTGATCAAAACGATTCTTTTTTTAGCTAAATAAATCTTTTACTTTCCCAAAAAAGCCGTGCTTATCTCTAGATTTTCCATCAGGAGAAAAATTAGGTGCATTTTTTAATTTTTCCAATAATTGTTTTTCTTCCGAAGAAAGCTTCTCAGGAGTATAACAATTGACAATAATCAATTGGTCGCCTCGTCCGTATCCATTTACATCAGGGATTCCTTTGCCCGAAAGCTTCAGCACTTTACCAGCCTGTGTTCCTTCTTTGATAGATACTTTTACTTTTCCACCAACTGTAGGCACTTCCACCGAGTCGCCCAGCGCCAATTGCGCAAAATTTAAGTATAAATTATAGACAATATGATTGCCGTCACGAACAAAAATCTCGCTGGGTTCTTCCTGTATAGCTATAATCAAATCGCCATTGGGAGCGCCGAATTCGCCTTCATTTCCCATACCTCTCATACTTAGGCTCATCCCTTCCTCTACCCCAGCTGGAATTTTTATTTCTATAGTTTCCTTATCCGTCACTACCGATTTTCCATTACAAGTTTTGCAAGGCTTCAATATCACTTCTCCCTCCCCATTACAGGTAGAACAAGTCGTTTGAGTTTGAAAACTTCCCAAGAAAGTATTCTGTACCTTATAGGTAACTCCTTGGCCATTACATTTTTTACAAGATTCTTTTGCATTAGGTACGCTATCGGCTCCAGAACCACTACAAGTTTTACATTTCGATTTTTTTTGAACGCTAATTTTTTTCGTAACGCCGTTGGTAACATCTTCCAACGTTACACGCACCGTTACTCGAATGCTAGAACCTCTATTCCCGCGACTTCGGCCGCCTCTTCCACTTCCGCCTCCAAAAAAAGCATCAAATGGACTACCACCATCACCTCCAAATACATCGCCAAAATTTCGGAAAATATCTTCCATATTCATACCGCCACCGCCAAATCCACCAAATCCACCGCCATCAAATGCTTGATGTCCATATTGGTCATACTTTTGTCTTTTTTCTGCATTTCCTAATATTTCGTAGGCTTCGGCAGCTTCTTTGAACTTAGCTTCAGCTTCGGGATTATCGGGATTTCT
>CAZUUI010000045.1:2702-10972 GCA_964622955.1 uncultured Chitinophagaceae bacterium
CATCTTTGATTTCTTTTTCTGATGCCGATTTGCTCACTCCAAGAACTTCGTAAAAATCTCTTTTTGACATGATTTTATTCTAAATTTCTAATTATTTACCTACTACTACTTTTGAAAAACGTATCATTTTATCGTTCAACATATAGCCACTCTCTAACTCATCTATCACCAAGCCTTTTTGGGACTCATCCACTACAGGAATTTCCGTAATAGCTTCATGTTTATCCGCATCAAAAGGCTCTCCTTTTGCCAAAACTTTTTTGACGCCTTTGCGCTCAAAAGATTTTAACATTTTGTCATAAATCAACTGCATACCTTCCTTGATCGCTGACAAATCTTCCGAATTTTCATTACTTTTGATAGCTCGTTCAAAATCATCTATTATGGGCAAAAACTCTATAATTATATCTTTTCCTGCTGTAGCAAATAATTCCAAACGCTCTTTGGCTACTCTTTTTTTGTAATTGTCAAATTCTGCAAACAATCTCAAAAACTTATCTTTTTGCTCATTTAGCTGATTTTCAAGAGAGTTTTCTTCTGTTTTAGACGCTACTTCTTGTTGAGTTTCTTCTTGAGTCTCTTGTGAATTTTCGTTTATTTCTTCTTGATTTTGCAAATCTTTTTCCTCCATAAAATTTATATTTCTTTTTTATAATTATATCATTTCAAATTCTAATCCAAATTGAAATTTTGGACAAAATGTCATAAACTTTTTTCAATGCTTAGAGTTTCATTTTTCTAAAAAAATGAAACAACCCAATACTCATTACCAAAATTACTGCTTCAAAACAATACAAGGCATTGATAATTCCTATTCTATCGGATAAAAAACCGATGAAAATAGGTACAACTCCAAAACCAATATATCCTATCAACATATATCCCGAAACCGCTCTAGCTCTTTGAACACCTCCCAAAACTGAAATAGCCGCCAAACCACCTTGATAGCTAAATCCATAACATGAACTCCCTACCATTCCTGCACCAAGAAGCATTAAGGCAATTTGACCCGTTTTAGCGCCTAAAATAACGACAGCAAAACCTAAAGGCGCTAATATAGTCCCTATTTTCAAGGATTGCTGGGAAGAAAAATATTTTCGGATAAAGGGTTGCAGAAGCGCGCCACTCCAATTGATACATACCAACCCAAAACCAGCGTATTTGCTCAATCCTACATGTGCTAATTGACTAGGAATTATAGCTATCACAGTATTGGTACATGCCCATCCAATGGCTATTTCTAAATTTATAGGCATCGCATTTTTGGGGAAATAAGGCAATCGCATGATTGTGCCTCCAATAGGTTTGATTTTTGGCAATCCCAAGATCCAAATACATCCCAATATAGTAGCTGCGACTGCTATGAAATAGGTAAAGGGTCTTTGCGTAAATGAATTAAGCAAAAACAAGGTAGTAGAAAATGCACCGCCTCCAAATCCGAGTGCTGTGGCCAAGGACATGGCATTGGCACTTTTGGTAGCGGCTTGAGTATCTTTTTTGAATTGATCCAAATATTCGGTTAAATAAGCCGTTCCAGTCCCCATACTCAACCCCAATGCAATTCCCTGAAAGATTCTACATATTATCAAAGCCCAAATATTTGGGAAAATTGTAATTAAAATATTGGAAGAAAGCGACATCAATACCGACAATAGCAAAACAGGTTTTCTTCCTAAAACATCGGATGCGCCTCCAAAAAAAATATAACAAGGCAACATCCCCAAGATATACGAACCCAATGCCAATGCTAATTCCCCATGACTAAATCCCGCTAATTTTCCATATTCTCGAAATAATGGCATAGAAATATTCACCGCCAATGCTACTAAGAACAATGAAAACGGAATAATAAGCTGAGGTGATGGGAAAAATTTCTTCAAAGTAGTATGTATTTAAAAAATTAAGGCGTACATTTTGAAAATATACGCCTTATAATTGATGTTGAAATAGGATTGAATTATTTTTATATCATTTCACTTGGAACAACCCATTGGTCAAATTCCTCCGAAGTAACATATCCAAGCGCCAAAGCAGATTCTTTTAATGTAGTACCCTCTTTATGTGCTTTTTGTGCTATTTCTGCGGCTTTGTAGTAGCCTATTTTAGTATTTAAGGCTGTCACCAACATCAATGAGTTATTTACATTTTTATTAATATTTTCCATAATAGGTTGAATGCCAATTGCGCATTTATTATTGAACGAAACGGCACCATCGCCTAGCAAACGAGCCGATTGTAAGAAATTGGCTATCATCATAGGTTTGAATACATTCAATTCAAAATGACCACTCATGCGTCCCACATAGATGGCTACATCATTTCCTAGTACTTGAGCACATATCATAGTCAACGCTTCGCATTGAGTTGGATTTACTTTTCCGGGCATAATAGAAGAACCTGGTTCATTATCTGGAATAAAAATTTCGCCAATTCCAGCTCTAGGCCCTGAAGAAAGCATACGAATATCGTTGGCTATTTTCATTAAAGAAACCGCTACCGTTTTTAATGCACCATGCGCTTCAACTATTGCATCATGAGCCGCTAGTGCTTCAAATTTATTAGGTGCTGAAACAAAAGGAAGATTGGTTTCAATAGCAATATTTTTGGCTACAAGCTCCGAATAACCTTTTGGAGTATTCAATCCTGTACCTACTGCTGTTCCACCCAATGCCAATTCGGCAAGATGCGCAAGTGTGTTTTCCAATGCTTTGATTCCATAATGCAATTGAGCTGCATATCCACTAAATTCTTGACCTAAAGTAAGTGGCGTAGCATCCATGAAGTGCGTTCTACCAATTTTTACGACATCTTTAAATTCCTTAGCTTTAAAATCCAAAGTCATTTGTAACGTTCTCAATCCAGGCAAGGTAGTTTCTACAACGGTTTTATACGCTGCAATATGCATAGCGGTTGGGAAAGTATCATTGCTACTTTGGCTCATATTTACATCATTATTGGGATGCAAAAATTTATCTTTATCTTCAAGACTACCGCCTTTCAATACGTGACCTCTATAAGCTATCACTTCGTTAACATTCATATTGGATTGAGTACCAGAACCTGTCTGCCATACTACCAAAGGGAATTCGCTATCCCATTTTCCTTCAAGAATTTCATCGCACACTTGTGCTATCAAATCCTTTTTTTCTTCATTCAACACCCCCAATTCAAAATTAGTTTTGGCGGCAGCTTTTTTCAAAATAGCAAATGCACTGATGATTTCTTTTGGCATTCTGGAAATATCTTGCGCTATTTCAAAATTTTCAATTGAACGCTGAGTTTGCGCTCCATAAAATTTGTCTACAGGAACTTTAACCTCTCCCATAGTGTCTTTTTCAATTCTGTATTTTGACATTGTTATATAAAAATTATTTGATTTTAAAACAGTTATAATCTTTTGATCCACCTCCCAAGAAGTAATACGAAAATTTCAATTGAAGCGACATATAGGTATCATTATCTTTTGAATTTCCTCTTTGTTGTCCAGGTCCAAAAACCAAACCTGGAAATGTTTCGTAGGCTCTATCATGTAGAGCATTGGCCAATACCGCTTGACTTACAGGATAAAAACTAAACCCAGAAGGATCGGTATAAACGGTACTTACGTCATCCAGATAGTCTGTATAAGTATATCTGTAAGTTGCATCAAATGCAACAGAAAATGTTCTAGCAGGATTGTAAAACTTAACCCCTAATGAAACAGGTAAATTCATTTGAGTTAGACTATATTTAGCTTTCCCTCCTGGCAAACCTTGCCCTTCAGTTCCAAGTGGCTGAAGCTCTACTTCTTGATTTCCGTAAAAAGCCTTTGGATTAAAATTAAAAATACCTATACCTGCACCTACGTAAGGCGATATAAACCAATTGTCTTCATCCCATCTAAAATCGTTTCGCAAAGGTTCAAAATTAGCAGTAACTGATGCTTCATATATATCGGTATGAAAGCTCAAGTTTCTCATTTTTCTAAATAAATTATCGCCATTTCGGTCGTTATCAGAGTCATAGGCACTCAAATACATCATACTTAAATTCAATCCAATACTTAAATATTGTGCAAAATTATAACGATACCCTGCAGTATAAGACATTTTAATGTTACCGGTATTGAACTCTGAGATAGGTTGCATAAATTTGTTATTTGCAATTCCTAAATCGCCATAATAAGTAGACGTTCCAATACCTAGTGAAAGTTCATGACTCTGAGAAAACATATTTATCTCACAGAGAATCAAAATAATAAATAAAAAAAACTTTTTCATATGCATGAAATAATTGAATGAAAAATAATAATTTACAAAGATAGTAAAAAAAAACTAATACCTTTTGAATAGCATAGCTTAATTTTGTATTTTATAATTTCTTAACAAAAAAAGACAATGAGAAAGGTTTATTTGGACAATGCCGCTACAACTCCGGTAAGTGATGAAGTAATAGAATCTATGGTAAAGAATCTAAGACAAACTTATGGCAATCCTAGCTCGTCGCATCATTTTGGAAGAGAAGCCAAGGGACAATTGGAAGAAGCCAGACGCAAAATAGCCACGGCTATTCACGCTAAACCCAGCCAAATTTGTTTCACTTCTTGTGGCACCGAAAGCAATAATTCTGTACTTAAAAATGCTTTTCAAAGTCTTCAAATCGAACGCATTCTCGTATCTCCTATAGAACATCCTTCCATACATGCTACCATCAAAGAAGTAGCTCAAGACATAGAAATTGTTTATTTACCTATTGATAAATTTGGATCTATTAAAATAGAGGAATTAGAAAAGCTGCTAGTATCTAGCAATAAAAAAACGTTGGTATCGGTAATGCATGCCAATAATGAAGTAGGTGCTCTAAACGATATAGAAACCATTTGCAAAATATCTAAAAAAAATAATGCTTTTGTACATAGCGATATGGTGCAGACAATGGGACATTTATCCGTAAATATGGAAGCGTTAGACATTGATTTTGTAGCGGCATCGGCACATAAATTTCATGGTCCAAAAGGCGTTGGATTTCTTTATATAAAAAATCCAAACTGCCTAAAACCTTTTATTTCGGGTGGATCGCAAGAAAGAGGCATGCGAAGTGGTACAGAAAATATGGCCTCGATTATAGGTATGGCAGTAGCATTAGAACATGCTGTAAAAAACATAAGCGAAGATGAATTGTATGTGAATAATTTAAGAAAATCAATGGCGGAAAAGTTGACTAAAGCTATTCCTGATATTGAAATAATTACCAATCTTGAAAATAGCCTCTATACGGTACTTACGGTAGGATTTCCCGAAATCATGAGCAACGACATGCTTACATTTCAGCTAGATATGAAAGGGATAGCATGCAGCAGTGGAAGCGCCTGTAGTAGCGGCGCCAACAAAGGATCACATGTATTAGAAGCACTCAATTACCCCAAAGAGCGAAAAGCCATCCGTTTTAGTTTTAGCAAATTTAATAAAATGGACGAAATAGACTACGCTGTTGAAAAAATTGTAGAGCTCTATACCGAAACTGTCAAATAAATTTTGTTTCTTTGCAGGTATGCAAATGCCTGTTTTTAGACTACTTATTATTTCACTTCTCCTTTTTTCACTTTCCTGTGGAAATAGGAAAACGGCAACCAAAAAGCCCTCTACGACATTGCCTCAAGAAAGAAGTAACGAATTGGGGGTAAATATCCAAAACCCTAAACTAAAAAAAGCCGTAATAGCTTGGCTCAACACCCCTTATCAGTATAATGGAAATTCAAAAAACGGTATAGATTGCAGTCATTTTACCTGCGAAATGCTCCGAGTTTTGGAATATATTCCTGCCGATTTTTATACTCCCTCAAATAAGCTAGCCGAAAAAGCTAAAAAAATTGACTTCGATAAACTTGAAGAAGGAGATTTAATCTTTTTTTCGATAGCTCAAAATGGCAAAATTTCGCATGTAGGCATTTACCTTTCCAAAGATAAATTTGTTCATGCAAGTACATCCAAAGGAGTCATTATCAGCTCGCTCGAAGACAAATATTACAAGCCACGTATTGCTTTCTATGGGAGAATTCGGTAGTTTGGGGGTTATTCTGATTTCTTACTAAAAAATGTTTTAATTAATTCCTTCACAATATCATTATTCTCATACACAACATTTTCATAATGAATATTTTGTAAAATAATAAAATTACAATTTAATTTAGGAATAAAACATGCTACATGATTATATCCAGTGATATTTCCACCATGACAAAGACAAAGATTATTGTCAATCTTAAAATAAGATAATCCATTAAAATATCGTTTTGACTCAATACGTTCTTGATTATAAAGACTAGTATCTACTATTTCATTTTTATTAAATTTTGACAATAATTTATTGATACTCAATATTGAAGCAGATATATTAGAATGCCCATACAAATTTTTATATGCGTTTCGTTCATCTCTTTCAATTTCAACATCATATACATTTTTCATAGAATTATTTTTTTGCATTAAGGGATATGCAAAATTTTCGGATCTAAAGCTATCGTTAAAATGAATTCGTTGAAATAGTATATTGTCTTTATCTGTGTTGAAATCATTTATTATTTCATCAAAATGCTTTTTATGAATTTTTTCTAAAATTAACGCTAAAAGCATATAATTAAAGTTTGAATAATCAAATATTTTTTCTTCTTGTGCCTTTCTATTATATGTTATAAAATGATTCTCTTTTTTGAAATTTTCATATAAATCTTTGTTGTCATAACTTTTTGACTTATTTATAAATTTGATAAATTTAAACTGTAATCCAGAAGTATGATTAATCAAGTCATTTATTCTTATTTCTTTGATTGGGAAATCTATTAAAATACTATCCACTGGTGTTTGCAATCTTATTTTTCCTTCTTCTATCAATTTCATTATTGCAAAACTCGTTAAAATTTTACTGACACTTGCTAGAAAAAATGACGAGCTATCATTAACTTTTTCTTTACATAAAAAATCTCTACATCCATGAGACTTTAAATAAACAATGCTATCATTAGAACTTACAAGAACAACCCCATTAAATCGATTTAAATTAATTCTTTTTGAAATAATGGAGTCAAAATTTTGTCCAATTAGAATTATATTTGAACAATACAAAAAGCTCAGTAAAAACACCTTATTTTTCATAATAAAAATTTACAACTTCTTCAACACTTCCTTTAAAAACAACTTGTTTATTCTCAACTACATAATATTGAGGAAATGCGTCAATCTTTAGATTATTAATAATTGTAGAATCATAAAAATGAAAAGAAGGATATGAATTATCTAGCGCAAGCAATAAGGAAAATTCTTTTTGAGACTCTTTTTTGTATGCAGTTAATAAAGATACTATTCTAAAACTAGAATCTTTTCTTTTGATTGAATCTAAGTAAGGCATTTCGGCACGGCAAACAGGACAATACAAGCTCCAAAAATCTATCACATACTTGCCTTTTTCTAGAACAATCACCGAATCTATCCCGTACTTATTTTTCACTTTTATCTGAGGAATTACTATATTTTTGCTTCTCAACGCATTATTACTGCCATACATCCTATAATGTGCTACATCGTCACGAAACAAAAAATTACATAATGCGACAATCAAAACGATACTTAATGAAAAACTAAACAATATTTTCTTTTTTTCTTTAAAAGCATAAAAAATCAAAAACGTAAACGGAATTTGAATCACATGAAATATAGATTCATAAAACACTCCAGAGCCTTTACTAAATAGAAATTGACCGATTAATATTCCTAATACCAATAGATTGTATATCAAATAGACTTTATAATTTTTTTCAAGTATAAATTTTTCTAAAAGAAAAATTATTCCTAAAATGAAAAAAGGCAATAAATAAGGCATTAAACTCTGATGCTTAAATAGCAATTCAAACAAAAGTATAATTCCAAAAAACAAAATAAAAAACGACAATATTCTTTTCATAATCATAGCTTCAATGAAAAATTACTTATTTTTATGATTCTCAGCGGCTAAAATAACTTCATAAAAAAGCATTCCTGCAAGCATAAACAATCCAATTATTTTCTTATATAATACAATACTATCCCATTGAAATAATATATTAACCACTAAATAATAGCAGTATATTTTTGCCAATCCAAAAAAGAGACCTTTTAAAATAATTGTGGTATTTATTTTCATAATTATATTTTCATTAGAATTGTAAAAGTACAAAATTTCAGAAAAAAAACAATAAAAAATTTATAGCATTAATACAACTTCGCCACTTCTTCTCGCATAATGCGAACGATATCTTG
>CAZUUI010000046.1:0-2855 GCA_964622955.1 uncultured Chitinophagaceae bacterium
TCAATTGTTACTGAAACACTGCTATCAATAATGTATGTACTTCTCACAAAATCACTAGCTGTAGTAATACCAGAAGCATACATTGTATCATAAAGAGTAAATGCCTCTTTAAATGCCCCGTCTGATTTTGGATTTACATAATTTGTTATAGATGACATTCTTACACCCGTAGTTCCAAAAGAAGAAAATAAATTTCCACCAGTATTTAAACTTTTTGACTTGTTCCAATTAAGCGTATACCATGCATGACTTATTTCAATTGTATCAATTGAAGTGGCAGCTCTTGCTGTAATTTTCGTGTTGTTTTTTGGCATTCTCATTACAGAAGGCATTTTCAATATACTTTTTGTATTGAAATCAAGTAAATCTTGACCATATACATTAAAGCAGATTAAAGAAAGAAATAGTAAAAATCCTTTTTTCATATAAATAAATTTAATTTTTTAATTATTTAATTAGTGCAAAGATATTAATTTTAATTTTTACAAAGAAGAATAATTATAACAAAATTTGTTGCAAAAAGCATACTTTTTGTATAGAACTCATTTTAATTCTCAATATTGAAGCATCTTCTGCATCTGGGTTCATACATATCTTTCTCTCCTACAAGTATTTTATCGGCATTTGCTACCAATCTTTTACTAAAATTCGCCGATTCTCCACATTGCATACATACTGCATGTACTTTCAAAACATCGTCCGCAATTGCCATAAGTTGAGGTATAATACCAAATGGATTGCCCAAATAATCCATATCCAATCCTGCAATGATTACTCTCACTCCATTCGCAGCCAATTTTTTGCATACATTTGGCAATTCATTATCAAAAAATTGTGCTTCGTCTATCCCTATTACATCTTTGTTTTGAGCAAGTAGATATATACTCTCCGAATTTGATACCGAAACGGATGGAATTTTTGTTTTATTATGCGATACTACTTCATTATCGCTGTATCTGTCATCTATTATTGGTTTAAAAATTTCTACATTTTTCTTAGCGATAATAGCACGATTGAGCCTTCTAATAAGCTCTTCGGTTTTGCCCGAAAACATCGAACCACAAATTACTTCTATTTTTCCAAAAAAAATTTCGTTTCTTTGCAACGTTATTATTCTTTTAAATTAAAAAAAGCAATATTAAATCTTTTAATTTTAAAATAAATAAAAAAAATTATGGGTAACAATAAGATGAGTATAGACGATTTGATAAAGCGAATTTATTCCCTTTATATTGATATCAAAACTAGAGAATTTGATGAACTGAAGAAAGATATCATGATGGATGATATAAAAAATCTCTATGTAATGGTTAAATCATTAGGAACTCAGAATGAATCTATTATAAATGAAAAACATAAAGAAATTTTAAATGATATAAAACCTGTAGCATTAAATATTGATGTAGAAGAAAATACAGAAATTGATAATGCTCCAACTGATGATTCAAGAAAAGTTGATAATATTGAACAAGAGCCAATAACAGAAGAGAGTGCTTTTGAGTTTTCATTTGAAGAAGAAGCAACTCCTTTAAATCCTGAAACAAAAAAGATTGATTCAAATGAAGAAAAAGATATCGAATTGCAAGACACTAAAAAAAGTATATTAAATTCAGAAACAATTCAAAACTATCTAAATAAAGATGAAGCACCCAAAAAAGAAATTTATGACTTTTTGGATTTAAATACTAGAATTGGTCTTGTTGAAAAATTCTTTAAAGGAAATTCTATTGAATTATCTGAATGTTTGATGTTGATGAATAACAAAACTTCAAAAATTGAATGTATTGAAATCTTAAAAAAATATCAAACAAAGTATGGAATTGACTCTAAAGAAGAAATCTATCAAACATTTATGGAATTGTTGGATAGAAAATTTAACTAAAGGATAATACATTTGTTCAATTAAAATAAAAAAGCTCGCTAATCATAGCGAGCTTTTTTATTAATGTCAAGCGATACAATTTTTATTTTGCAGCTTTTTTTCTATCATTTTCATCCAAAAGAATTTTTCGGATACGAAGCGATTTGGGCGTAAGCTCTACATATTCATCTTTTCCAATATATTCCATAGCTTCTTCCAATGAAAAATCGATTTTTGGAGGCAATCCTACGTTGTCATCTTTCCCTGCAGCACGGAAGTTGGTCAATTGTTTAGCGGTACAAATATTTACGACTAAATCGCCTGGTCTAATTTGCTCACCAATTACTTGACCTGCATATACCTCATCGCCTGGCTCTACAAAGAAACGACCTCTATCGCCCAATTTATCCATAGAATACCCTGTAGCCATTCCTGTTTCTTTTGAAATCATTACGCCATTAATTCTTGAAGGAATATCACCTTTCATAGGTACATATTCTTTGAAACGATGCGCAATAATAGCTTCTCCTGCAGTCAAAGTCAATGCTTCATTTCTAAAACCATTTAATCCTCTTGTAGGAATTTCAAATACCAATCGTTGCATATCTCCTTTTGGATTCATAGATTTCATTTCACCTTTTCGCTGACTTACCAATTCGATAATTTTACCTGCAGAAATTTCTGGAACATCTACCGAAAGTTCTTCCAAAGGTTCACATTTTTTGCCGTCAATCTCTTTGATAATTACTTGAGGTTGACCTACTTGCAATTCATATCCTTCTCTTCGCATCGTTTCCAAAAGAACCGATAAGTGTAGGATACCTCTACCAAAAACTAAAAATTGATCGGGAGAAGCTGTATCTTGAACTCTAAGAGCCAAGTTTTTCTCCAATTCTTTGTGCAGCCTATCTCTGATATGTCTCGAAGTTACAAATTTACCTTCTTTTCCGAAAAATGGAGAGTTGTTGATAGTGAACAACATGCTCATTGTAGG
>CAZUUI010000046.1:2865-10693 GCA_964622955.1 uncultured Chitinophagaceae bacterium
TCTATACCTGTAACGGCTACGGTATCTCCAGCTTCTGCTTTGGTGGTTTTGGCACGTCCCAATCCTTCAAATACAAAAACTTCTTTTGTTCGCATTTTCTTTATGGTACCATCGCTTTTCATCAATGATACAGGCATATTTTCTTCAATACTTCCTCTCTGAATTCTTCCTACTGCTATTCTTCCTGTGTAAGTAGAAAAGTCAAGCGATGTAATTTGAAGTTGAAGTGTCCCCTCTTCTACTTCAGGACAAGGCACTTCGCTTACAATCGTATCAAATAAAATATCTACATTGTCTGTAGGTTTATTAAAATCATCACTCATCCAACCATTTTTTGCCGATCCATAAATGGTTTTAAAATCCAATTGATCTTGTGTAGCCTCAAGATTAAAAAACAATTCAAAAACGTCTTCATTTGCTTTTTCTGGGTCACAGTTTGGTTTGTCTACTTTATTTACTACTACAATAGCTTTTTTGCCCAAAGCAAGTGCTTTACCTGTAACAAAACGAGTCTGAGGCATTGGGCCTTCAAATGCATCAACAAGCACCAATACACCATCCGCCATATTTAATACACGCTCTACTTCACCACCAAAATCCGCGTGACCTGGTGTATCAATAATGTTTATTTTTGTTCCTTTCCAATTTACCGATACATTTTTTGCCAAGATTGTGATTCCTCTCTCCCTTTCCTGGTCATTGTTATCAAGGACCAATTCAGTTACTTGTTGATTTTCTCTAAACAACTTAGCAGCATGTAACATTTTATCTACCAAAGTTGTTTTTCCGTGATCAACGTGAGCAATAATGGCAATATTTCTTATATCTTCTCTTTTCACTTATTTTATGTAATTTATTAATTTAAAAAAGTTTGCAAAAGTACTGAAATTAAAGTAAAACAACTTAAATTAAATAAAATTTTTTGAAATCGTATATAATTTATCACAAAAATGATAGAAGGATTTAATTAAAAAAATATACTTTTGTAAATCAAACAATAAAATTAAACAATTTGAGACATACGTTAATATTTATTATAATTGTTTCTTTTTTACAACATTCATGTAGAACGGTATATCCAAATATGATGTTCAAAGAAATTGAAAGCAATAAAATTCCTGAAAAAATTAATTCCCTTACCAAAGAATATAAAATTCAAAAAGGAGATGAAATCACCTTAAAAATATACACAAGGGATGGAATGACTTTGATAGACCCTATTAAATCTAGTGCCTTGGGAGCAAATGACATGGCACAATCTAATCAACAATTTAATGCTGTTTTTGTAGTGAATAATGATGGTATAGTAGAACTGCCTATTATAGGAAAAAAGAAAGTAGACGGATATAATGAAGAAGAACTAAGACTAATTCTAAAAAAGGAATTTGACAATATATACAACAATCCATTTGTATATTTAAGGGTTGAAAATCGAAGAGCAATAGTATTTAAGGGAACAGAAGGATTTATAGTCCCTTTAAATAAAACGCCAACTACTATTTTTGAAGTTTTAGCAAAATCTGGAGGTATCGATAGACATATGAAATCATATGACATACAGCTTATTAGAGGAAATCTAAAAAACCCAGACATCTATAAAATTGATTTGAGCACTATGAAAGGAATTCAAAATTCGGAGTTATATATACAGTCAAATGATATTATATATGTACAAGAGCGAAGAAGACCACTTTATTATGCAATTTCAGATATTGCCCCAATAATAACCGTTCCTCTTGCAATTGTAAGTTCTATAACTACTACTATACTTTTATTTATAACCATTAATAATCAATAGTCACTTTGAATAATTCAATTCAACATAAAGACAGCGTAAATGAATTCATAGATAATTTCAATTTGAAGTTATTCTTGTTTATTTTTAAAAAATCGCTAATTTTCATAATTATTATTGGGATATTAGGTTTCTTATTACCATTTTTATATGTAAGATACTCCGATCCTATTTTTGAAACTAATGCTACATTAATTAGAAAAAAAGGAAATGATGAGAACAATTTATTGAGCAAAGATATAGCCAATGTATCCAAAAATGATGATGAAACTAAAATAAATAGAGATATCCAATTAATAAAATCGGATATTTTAATAGACAATACCCTTCCGACATATAATTTAAGATATGAATTGTATAAAAATGGTGTTTTACCATTCAAAAAATTTGAAATATATCCAATTACAAATGAGTTGAATATTTCAGAATGTATTATAAAAAATAGTACGCTTTATGGACAAGATATAGAACTTGATTTTGATAAAAATTCGTATAGCGTATCATATAAATTAAACGGAAAAAAAATTAAAGCTGAAAAACTTGAATATGGGAAAATGTTTTCAAATAATGATTTAAGCTTAAATCTTACTCCAATTGATAAAAAACGTACAAGGGGAGATTACACATTTAAAATAAATAATGACTTAGCAATTAAGGCTTATATTCAAGGCTTAGTAAATGTTGAATTAGGTCAAAATCAAAATATAATTTTATATTCTAGAACTCATAATACTCCAAAATCTATCTTTGTGATAAATAAAATGATAGAAAATTTCTTGGAATATGATAAAAATGAAAATCAAGAAAAAATTGAAAAATCATTAAATTATATTGACCAGCAAATTCAAATCTTCAAAGATGAATATTGGAAAAATGAACGAGAATTTACTTCATTCAAACAATCAAATCTATTATATGAACCTACTAGTCAATTAACTGAATATTTAGATAATATAAAAAAACTAACTGATTCTAAATTAGAGTTGGAAAATCAAATTAAAGAATTGAATAGGCTAAAAGGAAATAGCAAATCAAAACTTTCAAACAATATCGTTGAATCCGCAGATTTGATAAATGAAATCTCTGAAATACAAACTTTGATTGATGCAAAAAACAACATGCTTTTAGATTATAAACCTACACATCCATCCATTAAATTAATAGATACTAGATTAAACTTAGCTATTGAATTCTCTAAAAATAAAATTGGAAAAAAAATACAAATAAATGAAGATAAAATATTTTCGCTAAGAGAAAAACTTAATGAAATTAAGGGCGATTTAAATTCATTTCCTAATTTGAACTCACAATATTCTCAATTAGAAAAAGAAAGTCAAATAAAAGAAAAGTTCATCTTTGATTTACTTGAAAAGCAAAATCAATTTTTGGTAAACAAGTCTTCTATAGTTTCCGACTACATAGTACTTCAACCCCCAAAGGTAAAAGCAGAAGTAATTTCTCCAAAAAAGAATTTGTTATATACTTCGGGGATTTTATTTTCTTTTTTAATTTCTATTTTATTAGTTTTGATTCGCTACTTGTTGTTTGACAAAATAGTATCCATGAAGTATATTCAAATGAATACAAAAGTTCCAATTCTAGGAGTAATACCATTCGTTGAAGATGCTACAGACAATTCCCAAAAAACCAAAAATAGTCCATTAACCAAAATTGTTGTAAACACTGGTTCAAAATCCAAAATATCTGAAGCATTCAAGAAAATGAGAGCCAATATGAAATATATTCATATAAGTGACTTTAAAACAATTGCTGCTACAAGTACTATTTCTGGCGAAGGTAAAACATTTATCTTGTCCAATCTAGCAGTTGTATATGCACAATTAAACAAAAAAGTAGTCATAATTGATTTAGACTTGAGAAAACCTCGTATAGCTAAATCTTTTAAACTAAACAATTCAATTGGGATGAGTACGATTCTCAGTAATAATTCAGATATTGAAAATGCTATACAAAAACTTCCATTTGTAGATAATATCGATGTAATTACATCGGGGCCTATTCCTCCCAATCCATCAGAATTAGTATTAAGTTCTAGGTTTAATGAAGTCCTTGACTATCTAAAATCTAAATATGACTATGTTTTTATTGATACACCACCTGTAGGATTGGTAAATGAATCTATTGAAATTATAAACAAAGTAGATATCCCGATTTACGTTGTTAGGGCTAATTACTCAAAATTAGAATTTTTATCTAATTTAAATGAAATTCATCATCAGTTCAATGATAAAAAATTATATTTAGTAGTAAATCAATTTGGAGTAGGTGCTTCATACTATCTAAATAGCAATTACGGATATGGGTACGGATATGGAAGCTATGGAAAAGAATATTCGGAAAAACATGACGGATACTATTCCGAAAAAATTGAAAACAAAACTAAAGTTAATAAATTAAGAAAGTTTTTTGATTGGAAATTATAAAAACCTCAAATTATGACATTATTATTATTTTTTATTTTTATACCTATAATATCTTCAATTTTTATAAATTGGCTACTCATAAAATTTTCTTTTAATCTTGGCATTAGAAATATAAATATTTCGGAAATTAGATGGCAGGCAAGAAAACCATCGTTGGGAGGTATCTCATTCTATTTAAATTTTCTTATTTTTTTCATTGGAATTTTATTCTACCTATTACTAAATAATATTGCAGTTAGTAACATAAAATCGCTATTGGGTTTATTTTTAGCTACTTCTTTTGGTTTTTTTATAGGATTAATAGACGATGCTAGGAATACCAATCCTTTATTAAAACTAATTGGGCAAATAATTTGTGGAATTATATTAGTCTTTTTCGAAATTTCAATCCCTTTATCCTCCAATATTGTTTGGAACGCTTTTTTTACGGTTTTTTGGGTAGTTTTTTTAATGAATTCTATTAATATGCTTGACAACATGGATGGACTTACTTCGATTGTATCTTTATATATTATTACTACTATAGTCACCTCATTTTTCAACCATATTATTTCATTTGAATCAGCTATCATAATGGTGGTAGCCTCTTCTATCGTTGGCTTTTTATATTTCAATTGGAGTCCATCTAAAATATACATGGGTGATAGCGGTTCCCAGTTTTTAGGAGTTTTTTTGGCATATATATCTATACTGTATATCTGGAATTTTAGAACTGAAAATGGAGGGTATTTTCAAACGAATCAATTTTTAATTCCTTTTTTAATTTTCACTACACCTATTTTTGATACAGCTACAGTATTCATACATCGAATTTTAAGAGGACAATCTCCTTTTATAGGTGGAAGAGACCATCTATCACATCATATTGTATATATAGGATTCAAAGATTGGCAGGCGGTACTTCTATTGGGTATACTTAATTTATTCTTTTCAGCTATAGCGCTTTTTAGAATTCTTTATAAAGTTGAAATCCAGTATTTCGATATCTATATATTTATCCTATGGATAGGAACTTTCTTATTTTTACAATGGTTTTATATTCATAGTCAAAAATACAAAATAGAAGTTTTAAAAAATATTAACACTACAAGCTAAGATTTGTTTTAAACTTAATTTGTAAATTTGTATTCTTAAAAATAAAATAATTATTATGAATAAAGGAAAATGGATTTTGGTTATAATGATTGTATCTTTTACATCATTATTTGCTAAAAAAAAGACGAAAAACAAAGCAAAAGAAGTTGCAAAAACAGAAGAAGTTGCTCACAAAGGCATCAAATGGATGTCTATGCAAGAAGCTTTGAATGCCAATGCCAAATCTAAAAAGAAAATTTTGATCGATTTTTATACAGATTGGTGTGGATGGTGCAAAAAAATGGATGCCTCCACGTATGAAGACCCAAAAGTAATTCAATACATCAATAAAAACTACTATGCAGTAAAATTCAATGCAGAACGTGAAGAACCCGTAATGTTTAATGGCAAAGAATACAAAATGCAATTAAACGGAAACAGAGGCACGCACGAGTTGGCAGTATACTTATTGAACGGAAGAATGGGGTATCCTTCCACTACGTTTTTGAATGAAGATTTGGGAATGATACAAACGGTACCCGGTTATGTACAAAGTAATGAAATGTATATGATTCTTAATTATTTTACACAAAACAAATATAAAACCACGCCTTTTGAACAATTTCAAAAAGAGTTTAACGCTAATTAAAAATTTTTAGATAAATGAAAAAAATCCTAATAATCCTCAGTATTTTATCAATTTTTGCAAATCTTTTTTCTTGTAAAGGAAAAGAAAATGAAAATTCAGATACACAAGCTATTTCGGATACAACAAAGTTTGTACCTTCAAAAGATATGGTAGCAATGATTTACACTTCTAAAGGTGTGATAGAAATAGGTTTAGAATTTGTAAAAGCACCTATGACTGTAGCCAACTTTGTAGCATTGGCGGAAGGCACAATGAAAAATGTGCAAAAACCTTTAGGAAAACCATATTATGATGGACTAATTTTTCACAGAGTGGTTCCTAATTTTATGATACAAGGTGGATGCCCAAGCGGCACAGGCACAGGCAATGCTGGCTATGCATTCAGCGATGAATTTCATCCCGAACTTCGTCACGACGATGCAGGTGTGCTCTCAATGGCCAATTCGGGTCCAAATTCCAATAGCAGTCAATTTTTTATCACACACAATTCCACGCCTTGGTTGGATGGTATTCATAGTGTTTTTGGCAAAGTAATAAAAGGAATGGATGTAGTAAATAAAATAACTGCAGGCGATCGAATTGATAGCATTAGAATTATTAGAAATTCTGCTGAAGCAAAAGCTTTTGATGCGCCTACTGTTTTTGAAACTCAAAAAAGCATACAAGCCGAAAAACAAAAAGCGGAAGAAGCTAATAAATACGGCAAATATCAAAGTTCTAATCTTTACAAAATCTTTGAAGAGTTTGTGAAAAAAGCGTATCCAAATGCTACCAAAACCGCTACAGGATTGTATTATGTAAAAACTACTACCACCGATGGCGCTCGCGCTACAGCTAATAGCCAAGTAAAAGTTCATTATAAAGGAATGCTTACAAATGGAAAAGTTTTTGACCAATCCATAGGTAAAGCACCATTAGATTTTGTTTTGGGACAAGGAATGGTTATTCCAGGATGGGACGAAGGTATTGCATTGTTGAACGTAGGAGAAAAAGCTACCTTAATCATACCTGCATACTTAGCCTATGGCGAGCAAGGCGTTCCCGGTGCTATTCTACCCAACGAAACCTTGATTTTTGAAGTACAATTATTGGCAGTAAATTAATATGTTTAACCCCTAAAAATCATATAAAAATGAAAAAATTAACCTTATTATTAACCCTAGCTGTTTTTAGCTTGCCTATTTTTGCACAAAAAGGAGCTAAAGCCGCACCCAAAAAAACACAAAAAGCTAAAATGGAACAAGGAATTTACGCAAAATTTATTACAGACAAAGGTGATATCCTTATCAAATTGGAATACAAAAAAGTACCTATGACTGTAGGCAATTTTATTGGATTGGCCGAAGGAACTATCGCTAACGATAAAAAACCTGCTGGAACGCCTTTCTATGATGGATTGAAATTTCATAGAGTAATTACTAAAGCTAATGGCGATGGACAAGATTTTATGATTCAAGGTGGATGTCCTCTAGGAAATGGAACGGGCGATCCGGGATATAAATTCCCTGATGAGTTTGACCCTTCATTGAAACACGATGCCCCTGGCGTGTGGTCTATGGCGTACTCGGGCCCTAATACCAAGTGTTCTCAATTTTTTATTACCGTTACGGCTACACCTTGGCTAGACAACAAACACTCTGTTTTTGGAAAAGTAGTTTCGGGAATGGAAGTTTGCAACCTTATCAAAACCAATGATGGCATCAAAAAAGTAGAAATTATCCGTGAAGGAGCCGAAGCAAAAGCGTTCAAATTTGACAATGCTAAATTTCAAGCGATGATAGCTGAGCAAAAGAAAATTCAGGATGAGAAAATGGCAGAACAAAAAAGAAAATACGAAGAAATGATGCGTCAAAAACAAATGGAAAC
>CAZUUI010000047.1:0-10652 GCA_964622955.1 uncultured Chitinophagaceae bacterium
AATTAATTATTTCTAACATTAATGGACTTATTATTTTTGATGCATTGATAAAATCAAATAATCAAAGCTTTACAAACTTATCTAAAGGCGTTTAAATTGCTAATGTAATCTCAAATGGAGAGATCGTTAATACTCGTAAATTTATTGTAGAGTAATCAAACAATTAGTTTAAAATAAAAAAAGCCTCGTCAATTAACGAGGCTTTTTTTATGGAGGTTCCCGTTGTAAAATATTTAAATTTGTGTATAGCTAACAGTACTTATGATTAAGGTTTTTTTGGAATACTTCCTATTCAACCATAGCTTTCCCTGAAATCATATATAATCAAATGCTTTTCAAGCAATTTGAGTTCAGTTAGATTTCTTACATATCACTAAATGACAATGCCTTAGCTTTGAAAAGAAGAGCGAGAAGCAGGCACAAAAAAAGCATCCAAATTGGATGCCTTTTTATATTTTGTAAAGAAGAGTTATTATTATTTATAACTTCTTTGTGCAATTTTGATTACTTTATAATCAAGATCTTCTTTGTGCAAAGTAGGTTCGGCATCTACACCGTTAAACTGCCAAGCAGCAACATATTTGTAGTTTTCATCATCTCTCAATGCTTCTCCATCTTCTGTTTGGAATTCTTCACGGAAATGTCCACCACAGCTTTCATTTCTATTCAAAGCATCTTTACACATCAATTCTCCCAATTCTATAAAGTCGGCTACACGCATCGCTTTCTCCAATTCTGGATTCAAGGTATTGGCTTCGCCCATTACACGTACATTTGCCCAAAAGTCTTGACGTATTTGCTGAATATCAGCTATTGCTTTTTTCAAACCTTCTGCGTTACGAGCCATACCACATTGATCCCACATAATTTTTCCTAGTTTTTTGTGGAAATAATCTGGAGAATGTGTTCCATTATTATTAATTAATTTATTAATGGTTTCATTAACTTTTGCCTCTGCTTCTGCAAATGCAGGCAAATCTGTAGAAATTTTTCCTGTTCTAATCTCATCCGCCAAATATTCTCCGATTGTATAAGGAATTACAAAATAACCATCAGCCAATCCTTGCATCAATGCAGATGCACCCAATCTATTAGCTCCGTGATCGCTAAAATTAGCTTCTCCCAATGCATAACAACCTGGAATAGTCGTCATCAAATTGTAATCTACCCAAAGACCTCCCATAGTATAGTGAACCGCTGGATATATCATCATAGGCGTTTCATACGGATTCTCATCTACAATTTTCTCATACATTTGGAATAAGTTTCCATACTTCTCCTCTACTACAGCCTTACCCAATTCTTTGATTTGAGCATCGGTAGGATTATCAATGTTTTTCAACTTAGCTTGTGTCTTGCCATATCTTATAATAGCCGAAGAATAATCCAAATAAACCGCTTCTCCTGTTTTATTAACACCATAGCCCGCATCACATCTTTCTTTTGCCGCTCTCGAAGCCACGTCTCTTGGCACTAGATTTCCAAACGCAGGATATCTTCTTTCCAAATAATAATCTCTGTTTTCTTCAGCAATTTGAGTTGGTTTCAATCGTCCTTCTCTAATCGCTTTTGCATCTTCAAGATTCTTAGGAACCCAAATTCTTCCATCATTTCTCAAAGACTCAGACATCAACGTCAATTTTGATTGATGATCGCCCGAAACAGGAATACAAGTTGGGTGAATTTGCGTGTAACAAGGATTTGCAAAATAAGCTCCTTTTTTGTGCGCTTTCCAAGCTGCCGTTACGTTGCTTCCCATAGCATTGGTAGAAAGGAAAAATACGTTTCCATATCCACCAGTACAAAGCAATACCGCGTGTGCAGAATGTCTTTCCAACTCTCCTGTAACCAAGTTTCTAGCTATTATACCTCTCGCTTTTCCGTCTACTACTACTACATCCATCATTTCGTGACGATTGTACATTTCTACAGTTCCTTTGGCTATTTGTCTAGAAAGTGCAGAGTATGCTCCCAACAATAATTGTTGTCCAGTTTGACCTGCCGCATAAAACGTTCGTTGAACTTGAGTTCCTCCAAAAGAACGATTATCCAACAACCCACCATATTCTCTAGCAAAAGGTACTCCTTGAGCTACACATTGGTCGATAATATTAGCCGAAACTTCCGCTAAACGATGAACGTTTGCCTCACGTGCTCTATAATCACCTCCTTTAATGGTGTCATAAAACAATCTGTAGGTACTATCACCATCATTTTGATAATTTTTTGCTGCATTGATACCACCTTGAGCCGCAATAGAGTGTGCTCTTCTTGGGCTATCTTGAAAACAAAATGTTTTTACATTGTATCCCATTTCTGCAAGAGAAGCCGAAGCCGAAGCACCCGCCAATCCCGATCCTACAACAATAACATCAATTGAACGTTTGTTGGCAGGATTTACCAATCTACAAGAAGCTTTGTATTTTGTCCAAATCTCGGAGATATTTCCTTCTGGAATTTTATTATCTAAAGCCATATTTATATATTTTATCTTTTTCTTAATTTATTTAAACCCAATTATCTAATCATACCTAAGTGAAATGCAATAGGCATCAAAGCAAATAATAATGGAACTATGATAGCAAATGCAGTTCCTAATTTGGTTATAATTCCATTGTATTTTGGATGATTCCAACCCATTGATTGGAATGCAGACTGAAATCCGTGCAATAAATGCCAAAACAATGAAAAACAAGCAAAAATATACACCAAAACAACGATAGGATTGGCAAATTCTTCTTGCATTTTCACAAATAAGTTAATTTCTTCTCCCGTCATAAATTGATTGGATCTATTTGGAATCCAAAAATCAGATGCGTGAATGATTAAGAAAATCAAAAGAATCGTTCCTAATAACCCCATACTTCTTGAATACCAAGTAGAATTTTTTGCGGCATCTACTTTGGCATATCCTTGTGGACGCGCTTGCTTATTTTGATACCAAAGGTACAATCCATCGGCTATATGCGCCAAAAATCCCAAAACTAAACCTATCTCTAGTGTTCGCATCAAAGGATTGGTACCCATAAAATGAGCTGCGTGAAGAAAAGTTTGTCCGCCATCATTTAAGAAAACTAAGGCATTGAGACCACAATGAACAATAAGAAATACGATAAGAAAGATTCCAGTCAATCCCATTATGTACTTCTTTGTCAACGAAGAAAAAAGTGTTTTTTGTTTAGACATATTTATCTGTTTTAGATGATTCGATTAAATATTTTGCAAATTTATCATTTTGTTTTTAAAAGTCAAGAATTTTCAGTTAATTTCAATTAAAAAAATTAAAAAAACTGCGCTTCAAACTCCTCAACTGTAAAAATTTCTGTACCATTCTCTATCGCTTTCTTTTCCTTGCTGCTTCCGCTTCCTTTTTCTTTCATTATCAAGATATTGGTTTTTTTGGAAAGGGAGTTGGCTACTTCGCCGCCTTCTCGTTCAATTTTAACTTCAAGCTCGGGATTTCTAAATCCTGTAAAAACGATAATTTTACCCAAAAGTTTGCCCTCAAGATTCTGTGTAGCACCTTTCAAATTTACGCCTAAAGCTTCTAATTGTACTAGCAATTCTATCTGATTGGGATTTTGGAAAAAAGCATAAAGCGATTGAGCCATTTTGGGGCCTACATCATCTAAATTATTGAAATCCTCAAGGCTCCAATTTTTAAAATCTAATAAATGTGACACTTTTTTTGCCAATGTTTTGGACATTGTATTGCCCACATTATCAATTCCTAGCGCCACTATCAAGCGATATAGTTCATTGTTTTTGCTTTCTGCAATACTATTTCTAAGATTATCTACTGACTGTTCCTTCCAGCCTTCAAGAGCCAATATTCTATCAAAATCCAATTTGAAAATATCTAACAAATCTTTTATAATGCCTTCCTCTACAAATCGCTTGACAATATCTTTGCCCAAGCCTTTGATATTCATAGCATCTTTGCTCACAAAATAGATGATTTTCTCCAATTTTTGTGCAGGACAAGCCTCGCTTATACATCGCCAAGCCGCCTCACCTTCATTTCGGATGAGCTCAGATTGACATTTTGGACAATTTTTTATGTATTCAAACGGAATTTGATTCGTTCGTTTTGAATAATCTACTCGCGTAATTTGTGGAATCACATCGCCTGCTCGTTCAATAAAAACGGTGTCACCTATTCTGATGTCTTTTGAGTTGATATTGTCTTCATTATGCAGGGAAATACTTCGTACGGTTACACCTCCTACATTTACAGGTGCTACTTTAGCAACGGGCGTTACAATTCCCGTTCGTCCTACTTGAAAATCAATATCTAAAAGTGTAGTAGGCTTTTCGATAGCTTTAAACTTATAAGCGATTGCCCATTTGGGATGATGCGATGTAGTGCCCAAATTCATCTGCTGGCTTATTCGGTTCAATTTCACAACCATTCCATCAATTTCATAAGGATAAGAAGGCCTTTTGGCTTCCCATTCATTACAAAAATCAATGACTTCTTGTATGGTAGCACATGGCTTCCCGATGCCACTTGCAGATTGAAATCCAAGCGTATGGAGCAATTCGATATTTTCCGATTGTGTTTTTTCAAATCGAGAAGCGGCTTCATCTTCAAAAGTAATATACCCTACATTGTAGATAAAAGCCTCTAAATTTCGACTTTTAACTTCGCCAGCATCCTTCAATCGAAGCGAACCACTAGCGGTATTTCTAGGATTTTGAAAAATGGCCAATCCTGCTTCTTCACGTTGCGCATTCATTGCCTCAAAACGATTTTTTTCGATTACGACTTCACCTCGTAACTCAATTTTTTTAATTTGATGCGATGCAAAATCAGCTTGATGCAAAATATGTTTTACTTGTTTGGCGTTTTCGGTTATTTCTTCACCACGCTCCCCATCGCCTCTTGTGGCGGCACGAATCAATTTATTATTTTCATATACCAGAGAAATACTACTGCCATCAAACTTGGGTTCTACGTAATAATCATAAGGCTCTTCGCCCAATTCCTTCCTTATTGATGCGTCAAAATCAAGTAAATCTTCCGCATTATAAGAATTGGAAAGCGACAACATAGGTACTAAATGCGCTACTGTCGCTAATTCGGTCTTAATTCCCGAAGCAACTTTTTGTGTTGGTGAATTAGGGCTAATCTGTTGCGGATGTTGAGATTCAAATTTTTCTATTTTTTTGAATAATAAATCATATTCACTGTCAGAAATTACTTTTTCCGAATCGATATAATACTTTTGATTTAAATAAAAAAGAGCTTCGCAAAAAGCTTGATAATTACTTTCTAAAACTTCATTATCAATAAAATATTGAATTTCATTAGGTTTCATAAGAATTAGGCATCTTTTGATTTATCGTTTTCTTCTTCTTTTATTTTATCAAATAATTGATTGATATTTTCTACATAATCCAAGGTTTCATCCAAATAAAATTCTAATTCTGGAATTTTTCGCAAATCGTGGCGCATATTATTTCCCAAAATTTTGCGAATTTCACTAACGTGAAGTTTTAGATTATCAATAACTTCTTGCTTATTTTCATAGCCCATAATGCTGATATTGAATCGAGCTAGGGATAAATCGGAAGTGACTCGTACGTGCGTAAGCGTAGCAAAAGCACCCATCAAATAAGGCTTTATTTGAGTAATAAGCAACTGACTAAATACTTCCTGAAGAAGATTTGAAACTTTTAATTGACGTCTAGTATCCATATTTTTTCTTTTTTACACTTGTTTTACAAAAACACTATTTCCTCAATGGCATCTTTTCCTATATATTCATTTATTTTTTGCACCAACATTTCACGCTCCATAAAAAGATAATTTTTTAGCGTAGATACACTGATTTTCAAATATATTTTAGGCAATTTTACATTGACTTTATCGGTATGTTTGGCTATTTGTTCGCCCATTATTTGACTCCATTCCGTCACAATTTTTGCTTCCAGCATTTTCTGCGACAGCCCTGAGGTATTTACCCAATTTTCAAATAATTCATTGAACTGCATAGTCTTGATTAATTATTAATGAGACATCATTCTAAACATTGGATTGGGCTCATCTACATTGCCTCCGCTTTTAAATTTCTTAAAATTGTACGTAGCCGTAAGCATAAAATAACGATTCATTGCATTGACACGCGTATCGGTAATGGAATTTTCGCTAACGGTTCTTGTAATATTTCTATTTTGATTGAACAAGTCAAATCCCGAAACTTTAATTTCCAAGTCTCTGTTTTTAAGCATTTTATATCCTATACTTGCTCCCAATAAAAATACGTGCTGATTCAAAGAAGGATCAACCTGATTGTTGTAATTGTATGAAAAATCTGAATTAAAGACAAAATTCTTTAAAAATGTAACTTTCAAATTACTAGTAAGCGATTGAATCCAAAAATTATTGTTATTTGAGCTTAAATAACTGTAATTATTGATTGTATAACGAGGATTGTATCCCAATGAAAAGTCTATATTTTCGCTTACATTACTTGAAATCATTGCACCAGAAGAAAATGTATAACTATTGGTAGTATTCTCTACATTATTAATCATTGAAGGCGTTCTATTATAGGCTAAACTTGTATTGAAGCTAAAGTTTGATTTGATAATTTTAAGCGGAGTGGTGTAATTTCCAAAAACCATTCCATTGAAATTTCCATCCATATTGATCGATTTGGTGTATTGAACTCCTTTTCTTAAATTAACACCGTCCAAAACCGTATCGGAAGTAGCGGTATAATTAAAGGTAGAAATTTTGTTTTGAGTCAAACTCATATTGGTCATAAAAAACAAGAAATTTCCTTTAACAATATTGGGTTTGATGAAATGGAAAAACAAATTGTGATTGTATTCGGCAGTCAAATCCTTGTTCCCATTATATAATGAATTTGGATTGGAAATATCCAAAACCGGCTGAATATTTGATACGCTTGGCACATTTAAAGACGTATTGTACTGAAGTCTTATTTTGAACATTTTTGTAGGATTCAACTGAATATTGAAATAAGGCAAAACGCCAAAGAAGTTTTTCTCAAGCATAGAAACTTGTGGAAACTGTTGGTCGCCTTTGAAGAAAATATTCTGAACATTGGTTCCAAACATAAAACGCCATTTTGTGAACTGCAAACGATAGCTAACACCTCCTGTATTGTAGAAAATTGGATTTTTGTAAATACTGCTCAACGTATTGTCAAGCGTACCTTCTACACCTTGTGTAGTAGATACATAATTATATACATCGTTCTTTTTGAATGAAATAGATGGACTGTAATTCAATAACCATTGTCCATATTTTCCACTAGGCTCGGTATAACTCAATACGCCCGAAATGGTTGTAGTCCATTGTTTATTGATAGTTTTCAATTCATAAAAGCTAGAAGTTCCTGAAGGATTATTAATGGTAGTTTGTTGCAATGAATTTCCATCTTGTTGTGTAATATCAATTACGGGATTGAATGAAAAGGTTCTTCCTTTTCTATTAAATTTCAATTTATACAAGAAATTGGATGTGAAAGATGTATTTTTTGATTTTGATTCGGTGTATTGCGACGTTGTCAAAGCGACTGTTTCAGCAAATGAGTTCTGTTGAATTCTATCTGTAGTAGAATTATTATCACTCAAATTTAATTTATTGCTCCAAATATACGAGTTGTTTTTGTCTAAAATTCCTTCCAATCTACTGGTAAATTTATTGCTAAACATTGTGGAATTAGCCAATTCATCCGAATTTTGAAATAATGCTGAATTTGAATTATTATTTATGAAATTCTGTGTTTGTCTAATATTATTTGTAAAATTGTCCGTTCTATTCGTAAAAAAGCTAGATGAAAAACGAGTCTTTGGTCCCCATAAATCATTGTAATTTACTCCAAAAGAATATGCTTTATTCACACCATTTTGGTTAGAAACCGTAAAGTTGCTCATTGGGCCGCCCATACCGCCACCGCCGCCAGAGCCGCCTGCTACTCGCATCCCAAAACTCATATTTCGCATCATAGTTCGTCCTTGTGCGCCTCCCATACTGCTACTTCCCGATACGGCACCCATAATTTCTGATGTAGAAAAATTCAAATTATTCACATTATTTGCCATTCCAATTATAGAAACTCTTTTGGGACCATCAAAATAATTGAGTGTTCCACCAGCTTGATACGTATTTTCGGTACCATAGCCTGCATAAGCCTTACCAAAAAATCCGTGTTTGCGATTTGCTTTTGTTTTTAGATTAATAGTCTTTGTAGTACTTCCACCATCAAATCCTGTAAAAGACGCTCTATCGCTCAAGCCATCAAAAACTTCAACTTTATCTACTGTTTCTGCTGGAAGATTTCTAAGTGCAATATTGGCATCTTCACCAAAAAAATCTTGGCCATCCACCGTTATTTTTTTCACTTCTTCACCATTAGCTTTCAAGGTTCCACCTTCGGTAGTGATACCTGGCATTTTTTTAACTAAATCTTCAACCGTTGCATCTTTATGAGTCTTAAATGCTTTGGCATCATACACAATGGTGTCTTCATTCATCGTAACACGTGCTCGAGTTCCTTCAATTTCTACTTCTTTAATTTTGTTTTGAGTAGATTTAATTTCAATTTTTAAAAAATCGGGGATTTTGTTTACCGAAATCTTTTTTTCAAAAGGTTTGTATCCCATCATTTGTGTTTTTACCATAAAATCCTTCTTAAAATTATCGGATATCACAAAATTTCCTTGTGCATCCGAAAACTCTGTTTTGAAAGCGGTACTTTCTCCTTCATACACCAATGCCACAACCACTCGCCCAACAGGTTGATTCGTAGTATTATCTGTAATTTTTCCTCTCAAGGTATTTTGCGCAAATGCTTGAGTAAATAATAGCAATAATAAAGTAGTAAATGTCAAAATTTTATTCATAAAATTTAATATTATTTTTCTCTTAAAATGGTATAATCAATTAATTGTAATAAGGATTTTTTTGATTCTGAATCTTCAAATTCGTTTAAAATATCCTTGGCTTTTTGTATATATTCTTGCATTTTTTGGGTAGCATAATCTATTCCTCCCGAAGCAATTACTTTGTCTATCACATACTGAACTTGTTCTTTTTTGGTGTTCATATATTTGACAATAAATTTGATCTTTTGCTTTTCAAAAACTGAAATATTTTGTAAGGTATAAATCAATGGCAAGGTCATTTTCTGCTCTTTAATATCTATTCCCGTTGGTTTTCCTATTTTTGCATTTCCATAGTCAGACAAATCGTCTTTTATCTGAAATGCCATTCCGATATTGAATCCCAATTCCTTGGCTTTAGCTATTTTTTCTTCATCTTTTTCTACCGATGCACATCCTGTAGCACAAGCCGTAGCAAGTAGAGATGCCGTTTTTTTGGCGATAATATCATAATAAATAGCTTCCGTAATATCTAATTTTCGAGCTTTTTCTATTTGGAGCAATTCGCCTTCACTCATTTGCTTAACCGATTCGGTCATCAGTTCGAGCAAATGATATTCTTTGTTTTCCATAGCCAAAATCAAGCCTTTGGACAACAGATAATCGCCTATCAATACCGCAATTTTATTTTTCCAAATAGCATTGATCGAAAAAAAACCTCTACGCATAGCACTATCGTCTACTACGTCATCGTGCACCAACGTAGCGGTATGAAGTAGCTCTATCATCGTAGCCGCAGTATACGTGCTATGATTTACTTGACCAAAAAGACGCGCGGTTAGAAAAACAAACATAGGGCGCATTTGCTTCCCTTTGCTTTTGATAATATAACGTGTAATGGTATCCAATAAAGAAACTTTGCTCTTAATAGCATCGCGCATTCTCTCATCGAGTTGCTTCAAATCTTCTAAAATAGGTGCCTGAATCTCAGCTAATTTCACGAAATAATTTATCTAATAACCCTGCAAAAATACTAAATTAGAATCAATTGATTCAATTGCTTTTTAAACAGTGTTATGAACAATTTTTAAGAATTAAGACAATTTGCTTGAAACTAAGTTCAAAAACTCTTTTCGAGTAGTATAATTATCCATAAAAACGCCTGTAAAAGAGGAAGTAGTAGTACTGGAATTTTGTTTTTGAACGCCACGCATCATCATACAAAGATGTTTGGCTTCTATCACTACGGCTACACCGTGCGGCTGAAGCGCTTCTTGGATAGCTTCTTTTATTTGACAAGTCAATCGTTCCTGCACTTGCAATCTTCTAGCAAAAACATCCACCACACGAGCAATCTTGCTCAACCCTGTAATCTTTCCATTCGGTAAATATCCAATATGCGCACGACCATAAAAAGGAAGCATATGATGCTCGCACATAGAATAAAGTTCGATATCTTTTACGATTACCATTTCTTCGTGATCCTCATTAAACAAAGCCGATTTTAATATTTCTACCGCATCCATTTGATAGCCTGCCGTGGAGAAACTCAAGGCTTTTGCTACACGCATAGGCGTTTTTTCCAAACCTTCTCTGGTTACATCTTCACCCAAAAGCGTCAATGTATTTTGAAAATTTAGTGCCATTTTGTCTAAATTTTCTTGATTATATTCTTCTGTTTTTTTATAATTCACTTCGGGACTGATTTGAACAAATAACATATTTTAATACATTATAGTTCCTTTTAATTAGAAATATTAATCTTAATTAAGACTTATATATTTTATCTAAAC
>CAZUUI010000048.1:0-6490 GCA_964622955.1 uncultured Chitinophagaceae bacterium
TCTGGAGATACATTCATATACTCGCAAACCATTTTTTGGATATAATCCACAGAAACTTCTCTCGTAACGGATTTGATGTAGTTTTTGATTATTTTTTTAGCCAAATCAATATCGATTTCTTTTTTCACCAATGCTTCTTGAGCTAATAAAGCTATCATTGCACCTTCTAAGTCTCTAAGATTGGTATTGATATTGTGCGCTACGTACTCTACTACTTCTTTTGGCAAAATTACACCATCGGCATACATTTTCTTTTCAAGAATAGTATATCTAGTTTCATAATCTGGCATGGTCATTTCGGTGATTAAGCCCCATTTCAAACGTGACAATAATCTATCTTCTATTCCTTCCAAATCTTTTGGAGCACGATCCGATGTAATTACAATTTGCTTGCCATTGGTATGAAGATGATTAAATATATGGAAAAATATATTCTGCGTTTTTTCCTTTCCACCCAACCAATAAATATCATCTACAAGCAATACGTCTATCAATTGATAAAAATGTATAAATTCATTTGTAGTGTTATTTCTCGTAGATTCTACGTATTGATTCAAAAATTTATCGGCCGATACGTATAATACGGTTTTATTTGGATTTATTTGTTTGATATAATTACCTATTGCGTGCAGTAAATGGGTTTTTCCCAATCCAATTCTTCCATAAAGTACCAATGGATTGAAAGCTGTTCCACCAGGTTTTTGAGCAATAGCGTATCCAGCTGCACGAGCCAAACGATTGCAGTCACCCTCTACAAATGTATCAAAAGTATAAATAGGATTTAATTGAGAATCTATGCTTACTTTTTTGATACCAGGAATCACAAATGGATTTTTCACCGAACCTCCCACCGTATGAGGTATAAATGATTCGGTAGCATCTATTGTTGTAGACTTAAAATTGGGGTAATTTATAGTAGATGGGTTCATAGCGTGGTTTTCCACAATCACACTGTACTCCAATTTTGCTTTGTCTCCCAATTCCCTTACTATAGACTTCTTTATAATTGATACATAATTCTCTTCTAGCCACTCATAAAAAAATTGTGAAGGCACTTGAATCGTAAGTACATAATCCTTTAAAGATAAAGGCTTTATGGGCAAAAACCACGTCTCATAAACCGACTTAGAAACATTACTTTTAATGATTTCAAGGCAGTTGTCCCAGACTTTATCGTGTTTTTCTTGCATTGGTATTTTAATTTATTTTAACATTTATTTTTATTCTTCTGGTTACAAATATGAACATTTTTTTGTTAATAACTCTATTTATTTTTTAAAAAATTACTGACATTTTAGCAAAAATGTTTCATTCTTGACTATATTTCCTCTCTCCTTATGAAGATAAATGTCTAATTTTCCGAGATTTATACCTCCCCACCCCACTTGATTAACAATGACAAATTTTCCAAAATTATTTTTTATAATATCAGGACTCTTCAAAAAGGTATGCGTATGCCCTCCAATCACAACATCAACATTATCAACTATTTCCGACAAAATGACATCGGAGATTTTATTTTTCCCATTATAACTGTATCCTAAATGAGACAATAGAATTACAATATCACATTTTTCATCTAGTTTCAAATAAGTTGCCCATTTTTTTGCAATAGATATAGGATCTTGATATTGTGTGTTCAAATACAAATCTTTATGAACCAATCCATCCAATTCTATCCCAAGTCCAAAAATACCAATTTTGATTTTTCCTTTTTTGATAATTTTATAAGGGGCTATTTTATTATGTAAAATTGTGTCAGAAAAATCATAATTACTCACAATAAAAGGAAAGGTAGCGTGTTGCATTTGTTTTCCAAAATTTTCTAATCCTGCGTCAAAATCATGATTTCCCATTGTAGCGGCATCGTATCCAAGCATACTCATCGCTTTCATCTCTAATTCACCCAAAAACATATTAAAATAGGGTGTCCCTTGAAAAATATCACCCGCATCTAAAAGCAAAACATTCTTTTCTTCTTTTCTAATTTTATCAATTAAGGTTTTTCTTGCCGCTACACCACCCATTCCTTTATAATCGCCACTATCAAATGGATCCAGTCGACTGTGCGTATCATTTGTATGAAGCAAAACCAATTTTTCGTATTCTTCATTGATTTTGTCTTGAGAAAATGAGAATTGTCCAAATGTAGCACCTAATGCAATTCCTTTTACACTTTTATCTATAAAACTTCTTCTATTCACAATTTATTATTTTTATGAGGCAAATTTACTTTTAATTTTCTAAAACAAAAAAAAATGGCGTCCAACAAAGTTGAACGCCATCTATTATAGGCAAATAATAATTATTTATAAATTATTTTACACCAAAAGTATGTTGGATTTTGAACAATACAACTCTTCCTAATGCAGGAGTACCTGGGAAGAACATGTGTCTATGATCCAATAGGTTATTAGCATTCAATGATAATATTGTATTAGGGCTAGAAGATGGTCTCCAAGTAAATCCTAAATCAACGATATTTGTAGCATTAACCATACCAGTATATACAGCAGAGTTAGCTGGGAATGCATCCATCCATCTCCATCCACCTCTTACAGAAAGACCTTTTTTGTCAACTGGCAATTTGTATTCAACGCCTAAAGATGTTTTATGTTTTGGAGCATTCAAAGCAACATAACCACCTGTTGCACCTAATAACTCAATTCTATCTTTATTTACATGAGAATATGCAAAATCAAAATTTAAATCATTAGATGCTTGATAATTCATTGTCAAATCTGCACCTGCAACATCCACTGTACCTAAGTTCAAATAAGTCAATATATAATCTCCGCCAGCTAATGCACTATTATTAGGAGAAACCATACCCGCTGGCAAAGCAATACCAGATCTTGACATCAAAGTTGCAGCACCTACTACCGCATCTTGAATTTTATTTGTTCCACCAGACAAAAGACCAATTAATTGTGCACCTCTAACTGGATCTGCAGCCATCAATGCTCCTAAATTTTGTCCAATTTGTAATGCTCCCGCACCTGAAAGATAACTTGGATTAATTACTACTCCATAAGAAGCCGAAGTCAAAGGACTTACAAAGTTTTCAATTCTAGAATAGTATAAATCTACACCCACTGATAATTTATCCATCAAAAAGCCTTTATAACCAACTTCTGCTGTTTGTGTAACAGTACTTTTAACAGACTCTTTATTAGAAACCACAGAAGCATCAACTGCTTTTAAGTTAGCTATATCAAATAATGAGAAAGAAGTAGGATTAAGTCCATTTGTAATTGTAGCAACAGTAGCAGCAGCACTTCCCGCAGGAACACCTTGTTGCATCAAATTAGCAGTCATTACTTGTTTCAAAGCAGCCATATATGAAGGTGCAATAGCAGCAGCATTTGCATTCATAGTAGAAAAAGGAATAGCTTGTCCTGACAATGTATTTACTACAGGTGATCCATTTACAAAATTATAAGTAAAACCATCTGTATTACCAAGTGCTCTTAATGAATTTCTAGCAAAAGATGCATTATTGATATCTAAGAAAAAGTTCAAAGTACTTGGAGATGTAAAGGCTCTGTTATAAGTAGCACGGAACGTATGATTTTCTTTTGGTTTGTAAACAAATGCACCTCTTGGTGAGAACATCCACTCGTCGATTACATCTTGATAATCGGCTCTTAATGCACCTAACAATGTAAAATACTTATTGATTTTATATTCTCCTTGTCCATACAAGCCGTATTGGTTTACGTTTGCTTTTCCACCATCAAATCTTCCATAAACGTTTCCTTTTGGACGAGTCAAAAAGGCATCAGCACCATATGTAAAGCTCAATTTTTTGTTCATAAAATCAGCAGAATGTTGAATTTGCATAGATTGCATACTTGAATTATCTTTCAAATATGTAAATGTTGTTTGCGTTGAACTTTGTGGAATTAAGAATGTATTTCCTGAATTTGTTTCGTTGATAAAATATTGCATAAATAATTTACCAAATTTAGCACGTGTTTGGAAATACGTAGAAGTCCAATCTTTTGCTTGTGCAGCTCCCAAACCTGTCAACTCCATGTTTGTATTATTTGAGTATCCACCCGAAAATACAAATTCTGTATTATCTGTTGGTCTCCAGTCCAAACGAGCATCTCCTGATATTTTTTTAATTCTAAAATCTCTGTTAAAAACGGTAGCAGCAGATCCATCAGAAGCCCATGCATTTCCACCAGCTTGATTTCCAAAACGAACTGTTTTACCATTTGGTTCTCTAGAATCAAAAAATGCAAAATCTGTAGCACTTAAATAATTACCAGAAACTTTGAAACCTAATGTATTTGAAATTTTTCCAGCTACTCTTACTTCAGGGCTCAATATTCCTAAATTTTCAATTGAATTATCTGCTTTAAAATTAAATTGTGCATTATCATCATCACCTGCTCTCATTCCAGATGTCAAACCTAATGTTACTTCCATTCTGTTTTCCATATCCAAAGGAGATTTTGTGTAGATAGCCAATACACCGTTTGCAGCATTTGGTCCGTACAAAGCAGATGCAGGTCCTCTTACTACCTCCATACTTCTAATATCAGCGTTTGTAGTACGAACTAATTGAAAAGCAGTTACTTTCAATGAAGGTACAGATGCAATTCTATTATCAACCAAATACATCAAGGAACCTGAAAAGATACCATTGAATCCTCTAACGTTTACGTTATTAGATACGATACCAGTAGGCATAATATCTACTGCAGCTACTTTTCTCAAGTTATCTACAACAGACAATGAAGTATTTTGTTGAATTCTTGCCTCGGTAAGAACACTAACAGATGCAGGTGCATTCAATACTTTTTCAGATTTTTTTGAAGCAGATACCACCACTTCATTTACGTTTTGTTTTTGAGCACCTAAAGAAGGGCTAAAGCTAACTTCCGAAGAAGAACCATCTACTGAAACCTCAGCAGAACCAGAACCTGTAGAACGAACCAAAACTGAAGTAGGTACTCTCTTTGCTGGAATTGTTAATGTATAGGAACCACTTCCATCTGTTTTTACAGCATTACTTGTTCCTTTTTCAATTACCACTGCACCAGGCAATGGATTTCCTGAAGCGTCTGAAACCGTTCCACTTACCTTTACATCTTGTGCAAAAGCAAATAGACAAATCATAGACATTCCAATAAATGAAAATAATTTTTTTGTCATAATTTTTAATTTAGTTTAAATGCAAAGATATATTCCTTTTTTTAATCGCAAAAAAAAAATTAACTTTAATTATAAAATTTGATTTGTTATTATCATTTTTTCAACATTTGTAAAATGAATTTTCAATACCTTTGACGAAAAAAATTTAAATGCAAGCAATATATAATAATTATCAATTTGATTTATCACAACCAATCGATATTTCCATATCATTTCACAGTGGATTTGGACAGGTAAATGCATTTTATGCACCTCCATTTCGATTTTCGCCTGTAAAAGAGGGCGATTTTGTGGGGAGCACCAAACTAGGCGGTGTAGTAAATTTTATGAATTTTCAATGCAACCCTCATGGAAATGGAACCCATTCGGAATGTGTAGGACATATTAGCCTAGAAGATTATTTTGTAAATGAATGTATCAAAGATATATATTCTATGGCCGAAGTGGTATCGGTTTATCCAAATTTTGCAGAAAATGGCGATAAAATCATTGAAAGACATCATTTGGAAACTATGTGTATGCATTTAGATAAAGTCAAAGCGTTAATTATAAGAACATTGCCTAACGAAGAGGAAAAAACAAGTAGAAATTATTCGGGAACTAATCCAGTATATATAGCGCCTGAAGCTATGGAATGGATTGTTGAAAAAGGCATAAAACATTTGTTAGTAGATTTTCCATCGGTAGATCGAGAGCAGGATGAAGGAAAACTGAGTTGTCATAAAATTTTTTGGAATTATCCCGAAAATCCAAAAACCGATCATTCTATTACCGAACTAATTTATGTTCCAGATAGTGTTAAAGATGGGATTTATCTCCTTCAGCACAATATTTCAAATATAAAATTGGATGCCGCTCCTAGTCGTCCTACTTTATTTCCTTTGATAAATATCAATTAGATAATTTATTATTTTGTACATTTGTACTCTTTTTTAAAAAATTAAAATCAAAAATTATGCCCTATTTATTCACGTCGGAGTCGGTATCCGAAGGACATCCAGATAAAGTAGCTGATCAAATTTCAGATGCGCTTATTGATAATTTTTTGGCGTATGATGCCAATTCAAAAGTTGCGTGCGAAACATTAGTTACAACAGGTCAAGTAGTATTGGCGGGTGAAGTAAAAACCGAAACATTCTTAGATGTACAATCCATTGCTCGTGAAGTAATTGCAAAAATTGGATATACTAAGAGTGAATATATGTTTGATGCCAATTCTTGTGGTATTTTATCAGCCATTCATGAACAATCGGATGATATTAATAGAGGAGTGGATCGTAAAGCCGAAATCACTGACTTTGAAGCAAAAGCAAATGCACAAGGT
>CAZUUI010000048.1:6500-10620 GCA_964622955.1 uncultured Chitinophagaceae bacterium
AAGGAATGATGTTTGGATATGCTACTAATGAAACCGATAATTATATGCCTTTAGCATTGGACTTATCGCATAAATTATTGGAAGAATTAGCAGCACTTCGTAGAGAAAATAATGAAATCAAATATTTGAGACCTGATGCAAAAAGTCAAGTAACTATTGAATATTCTGACGACCACAAACCTTCAAGAATTGACACAATTGTAATTTCTACACAACATGACGATTTTGATGAAGAAGGCAAAATGCTAGCAAAAATCAAAAGTGATTTAATTTCTATTTTGATACCTAGAGTAAAAAAACAATTGAAGCCTGAAATTCAAGCGTTGTTCAATGACCAAATCACCTATCATATCAATCCTACAGGAAAATTTGTAATTGGTGGCCCGCATGGCGATACAGGTTTGACAGGAAGAAAAATCATTGTAGACACTTATGGAGGCAAAGGCGCTCATGGTGGTGGTGCATTTAGCGGAAAAGATCCAAGCAAAGTGGATAGAAGTGCTGCGTATGCTACAAGACATATCGCCAAAAATATGGTTGCAGCAGGACTTTGCGATGAAGTATTGGTTCAAATTTCGTATGCTATTGGAGTAGCGAAACCTTGTGGATTATACATTAATACCTATGGTACTTCAAAAATAAACAAAAATGACGGTGAAATTGCTCGTATTATAGAAACTATTTTTGATATGAGACCTTATGCCATCGAACAACGATTGAATTTAAGAACACCTATGTATTTGGAAACAGCAGCTTATGGTCACATGGGAAGAGCTAACCAAAAAATAACAAAAACGTTCAACAAAGGAAAATCCAATGAAAAAACTATGGAAGTAGAATTATTTACTTGGGAAAGGCTAGACTTTGTCGATAAAATTAAAGCAGCTTTTGGAATTTAATACAAATCCAACGTTTAATAAATATAAAAAAGAGATTGTTTTATTACAATCTCTTTTTTTATGCCTTCAATTTTGAAATAGTTTCAAATAAATTCGAAACCGATATATCTTCAAGTATCACTGTAGCTTTTGAATACAGTGTTTCGCGCTCGCTTAATTTTGATTTAATAAAATCTAACAGCTGTGCATCATCCAAATCTTTAATTAAAGGTCTTTTATTTTTTTGTTTTTTGAGTCGTTGGAATAAAACCTCAATATTTTGCTTTAAATAAATAGTATACCCTTTTTCTTGCATCCATTCCCAATTTGAATTATAAAATGGTGTGCCACCGCCGCAACTGATAATTATATTATCTTGATTTTCAGAAACTTTTCTAAGACATTCTGCTTCGATCCTTCTAAATTCTGGCTCTCCAAAACGTGCAAAAATATCGGATATAAACATCATACTTTCTGTTTCGATATAGGTATCAAGGTCTACAAATGTATAATTGAGTTTTTTGGATAATTTATTCCCAAAGTAGCTTTTGCCACTCCCCATAAATCCAATGAGAAAAAAAACAGTATTTTTTGGCATAAATTAATGGTTCAAGAGAAACTCCATCACATCAATATTATCGGCATAGTCTGTCAATGAAGGCATTTGGGTTTTCCCAAATGGAATATCATTACGAGATACAACACATTGAATTTCATCTTTTAACAAATCGATTTTGGCATAAACTTCTTCAATTTTCTCAAAATATTCATAATAAACATTGGAAATAGGCGAATGCAAACTTGTATCTTCTTTCAAAATCAGAAAATTATTGCTCAAATGTATTTCTTTGTTCAACAAAAGCAAGGTACGCTGATAATCATAATTATTCATATACTTTTGCTGATTAAACAGAAAACTGTATCGTTCCGATTGTTCAAAAAGTCTATTGGTATTAAATCCTTTTTCGATATACAATTTGGAAATATTTCTACATCCCAATCCAAAAAACAAAAATATATCATCTACCAATCCATTCAATTCTTCATCTGTAATATCTTTTGGTACAATGGCTACAGAGGTTCTATTTTTTCTAAGAATATGTTTATATTTACTAAAATAATATTCAAAATATTGGTGCGAATTATTGCTTCCAGTGGCTATAATTTTATCAATATCTTTGATTAAATCTGAAAAAATAACTCTATTTTTAAAATCCGAATCAATCTCAAACCATTTACTCAAAACAATTTTGGTTAGAAATTCATCTTTTGATGAAATTTTAAGCTTGATAGTATGAGGCGACATATAAGCGCAAAGCAAATCTTGAAACCCCACAAGCGGAATATTTCCTGCCAAGATGAGTCCTATTGTTTGAGGCGACACATCCGTAGGATATTTTTCCATCCAAGTAGCCAATTTTTGAGGATGTAGATATTCTTCACAAATATTTACTAGTGCTCGAGTAACAAATTCAGGCAAAAACCAATTATTGCGAGCATATACTTCGGTCAAAAATTCATTATCTTGAGATAAAAGCATCAATTCAGAACTTAATTTCTCTAAATTTGATATTTTTAAAGACAATGTACTTTGTTTCACAAAAAAATGAGTTTATAAAATTATTCTTAAAATTAATCTACGTTTTTCTTTGGATAATTAAACAACAAAGAAGTGACTATCGGGATGAAAAAGATAGTAACCGTAAGGATAGAAATTCCCATATCGGTTGTATGGCTTGATAAAAATTTGCTAAAACTTGATTCGGGGTAAAAATGCTCAAATATTGATAACATTAATTTCAATCCCAAAATAGCAATCACTAAAAATGCTGCAGTCTCCAAAAAGGGATATTTTTCCATTAATTTAACAAACCATTGTGCAATAAAACGCATTGCTAAAATTCCGATAAAAACACCTACACAAACCAAAATAATATTTTTTGAAAATGCAACGGCTGCAAATACATTATCGATAGAAAAAGCCATATCCATTATCTCTACAAGTCCTACAGTAGCCCAAAAACTTCCAATCACACCTACTGTATTTTTATAAAACCAATTAGAATTTTTGTCTACCAAATCATCCTCTTTGGTTTCGGTTTGTTTACCTTTCCACCAGTCAAATACCAAATACAAAAGATACAAACCGCCCAATGGCTTCAACCACCAAATTTTTATTAAAACAGACGCAAAAAGCATCGCTAACCCTCTAAAAAAATACGCACCCCAAATACCATATTTGAGTGCTTTTTCTTTTTCCTCATCTTTCAAGTCCATTACCATAGTAGCCAATACCGCAGCATTATCTACCGATAATAAACTTTCTATAATAATAAGATTTCCTATTACAAATAGTGAATGGGCAGGATTGCTTACAATTTCCTGAATATATTCATGCATATACTATGCGATTATTCTTCTGAAGTAATGATAGCATTTGCGTAGATTCTATTCATACGCGCAATATTAGATAGCGAAATACCCTTTGGACATTCAGCTTCACATGCACCAGTATTGGTACAGTTTCCAAATCCTTCTTTATCCATTTGAGCTACCATTTTTTGTGCTCTATCAAGACTTTCAACCTTTCCTTGTGGCAATAAATCCAACTGCGAAATTTTTGCCGAAGTAAACAACATTGCCGAAGCATTTTTACAAGCTGCTACACATGCACCACATCCAATACACGTAGCCGCTTCAAATGCTTTATCCGCATCGGCTTTTGGAATTGGTATTGCATTGGCATCTATTGTATTTCCACTTGTATTTACATTTACATATCCACCCGCTTGGATTATTCTATCAAAAGCACTTCTATCTACAACCAAGTCCTTGATTACAGGGAACGCTTTCGCTCTCCATGGCTCAATATAAATGGTATCTCCATCCTTGAATTTTCTCATGTGCAATTGACATGTAGTGACTCTATCATCGGGTCCATGTGGACGACCATTGATAAATAAACTACACATACCACAAATACCTTCTCTACAATCATGGTCAAACGCTACTGGCTCCTCATTCTTTGCTACAAGACTTTCATTCAACACATCCATCATTTCCAAGAAAGACATATCGGGTTCAACGCCTGATATTGCGTAGTCTACCATTTTTCCTTGCGTATTTCGGTTCGATTGACGCCAAATTTTTAATGTTAAATTCATATTTGGATAGAATTAAAAATTAAGTTTTTTTAATAAGTCACAAAATTAAAATTTTAATTTTATTTCGCAATAGAAAAA
>CAZUUI010000049.1:0-7228 GCA_964622955.1 uncultured Chitinophagaceae bacterium
TAAGATTTTCGGTCCCGCCAATTCTCCATCTTTATTGATATGACCTATCAAAACCACAGGGATATTCGTTTCTTTGGCTAGACGCTGAAATTCACCTGCACATTCTCGCACTTGCGATACGCTTCCTGCGCTTGACAGAATAAGATTGGAATATACCGTTTGTATCGAATCGATAATAATCAATTGAGGTTGAAGAGCTTTTACTTGTTCAAAAATAGCTTGTGTATTGGTTTCTGAATATACAAAACAATTGGTATTGTCTTTGTCAATACGCTCGGCACGCATTTTTATTTGCTCGGCACTTTCTTCACCCGATACATATAAGATTTTGGTTGTTTTGAGTGCTAAAGCTATTTGCAAAAGCAAGGTAGATTTACCTATTCCCGGCTCGCCACCAATTAGCGTAATAGAACCTGGTACAATACCACCACCCATCACACGATTAAATTCCGCATCATCTGTGGTATATCGTGGCATATTGATAGTAGAAATATCCGAAAGCAATTGAGGTGTATTACGTCGTTTTTCGTTGATAATGGGCGATGTGTTTTTTGAAGGCACATCGGAAGTTAATAATTCTTCAATATACGTGTTCCATTCCCCACATCCCGGGCATTTTCCTAGCCATTTTGGCGATTCATTGCCACAACTTTTACAAAAAAATGCTTTTTTTACCTTTGCCATATTATTTATTGTAAAAATGAATTAAAATTTTTCTAAAGCCCAATCCAACTCTTCGTAGCTGATATTGAGCGGAGGGCATATTCGCATACAATGGGTATTGAACAAAAACCAATCGGTGATAATGCCTTTTTCGATAAATGAAGCTACCGCTTCAAAATTCTTTTCTTGGCTTTCAAAATCGATGCTCATCATCAATCCTTTTCGTCTGATTTTTTTATAGCCTTTCCCTTCCAATTTTTCTTGCAAATAAGCGCCTTTGGCTTCTACTTCGGTCATAGAAATTTCTTCTTTAATCACTTTAATTGTAGCTAAAGCGGCCGCACAGCATACGGCATTGCCTCCAAAAGTAGAGATGTGCCCCAAGATAGGATTGTGCGATAATTGTGTCATCAATTCCTTATTGGCAATAAATGCGGCTATGGGCATACCCCCTCCAAATCCTTTGCCTATCAACAAAATATCGGGGACAATACCATAGTGTTCAAAAGCAAAAAAACGTCCCGTACGGCCACATCCCGTTTGTATTTCATCTACAATCAAAAGCGCTCCCACGGCTTCGCATCGTGCTTTCAATTTTTGGATAAATGCCATATTCCCGGGAATAATCCCAGCTTCTGCTTGAACCATTTCTACTACTACCGCGGCAGTTTGAGTGGTGATTTTTTCTAATTCAGATTCATCGTTGTAATGAATGAGGCTATGTCCTGGAATGAGTGGACGATAGTTCATTTTATAGGTTTCGCTACCCATTATGCTCAAGGCGCCTGCTGTGGAACCGTGATAGGCATTGTGAAACGAAATAATTTCATTTCGTCCCGAACTGCGTTTTGCCAATTTGAGCGCGCCTTCTACGGCTTCTGTTCCCGAATTGGTAAAGTAAAAATTATTTAATGAATTGGGTAAAATTGTTAGCAATTCTTTTGCCAAAAGCACTTGCGGACTGTAAATATACTCGCCGTAAACCATTAGATGCATAAAGGTTTCGCTTTGTTTCTGAATGGCTTCCACTACTTTTGGGTGACAATGTCCTACATTGCTTACCGATATTCCCGAAATTAAATCGATATATTGTTTTCCTTCAGTATCAAACATAAAAACGCCTTTTGCACGAGCTATTTCAAGCATAAGTGGTGCAGGCGTTGTTTGGGCTATATGATTCAAAAATAATTGACGTTGGGTCATTTTATTCAATGATTAAATTTCCATTAATATAAACTTTATCTATCAATGGCATCCCAAAAGAATAGGGGATAGAAGCCACCGATTGAGTGTTTTTGGAAGTGAAAAAATTGGCACGTTTTCCTACAGCTATACTGCCTACTTCATCCTGAAGTTCCATAGCATAGGCGCCATTAAGTGTAGCGGCATTGAGCGCTTCATTAGGTAGCATTTTTTGATAAATACAAGCTAGCGATACCACAAAATTCATATTGCCGCTAGGCGTACTACCTGGATTGAAGTCGCTGGCTAGCGCAATGGCAAGTCCCGAATCTATCATTTTTCGGGCAGGAGCAAAAGGAATTTTTATAAAAAAAGAGCAAGATGGCAAAAGCGTTCCAATGGTTTCTTTATCTTTCAAGTACAAGATTTCTGTTTCGGTCATTTCCTCCAAATGGTCGGCAGAAACGGCGTTTTCATCTACCGCAAATTGCAATGCACCATTATTTGACAATTGATTGACGTGTAATTTTGGCTTCAGGCCTATTTTATTTGCACGTTCAAGGATTAATTTTGAATCTTCAATTGTGAAATAATTCTTCTCTATAAAAATATCGATATAGTCAGCCAATTGTTCTTTTTCTATGGTTTCAAGACAAGGAAAAATCACATTTTGGATATATTCAAGATTCGATTTAAACGATTTTGGAACTGCGTGAGCGCCCAAAAAAGTACTTTTTATTGGAATAGGGAATGTTTCTTTGAGCCTTTTGATTACGCGAAGCATTTTTATTTCGGCATCTATCGATAATCCATAGCCACTTTTAATTTCAATAGCTCCCGTCCCCATTTTAATCAATTTTTTGAGCCTTTCGGACGCTGATAGAAAAAGTTCTTCTTCGGATTTTAGCGCCAATTTCGCGGCACTATTTACAATGCCACCTCCTGCGGCAGCTATTTCTTCGTATGTTTTGCCTTGGATTTTCATTTCAAATTCGGCTTCACGAGGTTCTGCAAAAACGATATGTGTATGACTATCGCAGTAGCAAGGGAAAACATCAGCTTGCTGCAAATCAATTATTTCTCCAGCGTTTGGATTAAAATTTTCCATACTTCCCATTTCGATAATAATACCATTTTCTACAGAAATATATCCATTGTCAAGCGATGGAAAATGATTCATTTCGCTTCCAGCTATTTTTTTGAGTCCAATTTTATGGAGTCCATATATTTTTTTACAATTTATAAAATGCTTCAACATATTATGTGTTTTTTGAAAAAACCCAAAGTGGTTTGTTCGTATCTGTGATTTTTGTAGATTCTGACTGTGCAATTCCTAGTATTGCTATTACTTTTTTATTGCCATCTTCTAGTACAAAGGTATTGTTTTTTTCATTTTCAGTGAGTTTTTTATCCTTCAAAATATCCAAAACTCGTTTTATTTTTCCATTCATACCCATTGGAGCCATAAAATCATCTTTATTTATGTTTCTAGCAATTATGGGTAATGTAATTTGAGCATCGTCAAGATAAATTTTTCCTTGTTCAAAAGAAGAAACTGTTTTTTTTGAAAGTTGATAACTAATGAAATTTTGGTCTTTCCATTCTTCTATTCTATGTTCAAAATGAATAATTTCATTTTTTGCTAATTCTATCCATCCGTTTTTGATATAAAATAATGAATTTCCTATTAGAATTTCTTTGTTTTCGGTGCTAAAAAGACATTGTGCAATATCGGCAATTTGTGTTGTATTCGGTCCAAATTCTTCCAATAATCTATATAAAATCAATGATATATAAGATTTGTTTGTCCATTTTTTTAAATTTACTTTTTTGTATTTATCCCAGTTTTGTATTTCTTCATCTAATATTTCGGATACAAAATCTTCTACTTGATGTGCGAATTGGCTTAGCTTGCCAAAGGCATTTCGGTAGTTGGGATTTATCGCTTCAAATTGAGGAAGAATTTGATTTCTAATTTTATTTCGCGTATAAATAGATTCAAAATTGGATAAGTCTTGTCGAAATTCTATTTGATAATCCTTGGCATATTGTTCTATTTCTTTTTTACTTATCCGCAATAAAGGTCTGAAAATATATCCATTTTCTTTGGGAATGCCTTGTAAGCCTTTCCATCCAGTACCTTTGATGATTTTGTATAATTGTGTTTCAATAGTATCGTCTGAATGATGTGCGGTTAGGAGAATGTCGTAATTCAAGACTTGTTTCATCTCCTCAAAATAATCATAACGAAGATTTCGTGCTTCAACTTCAATAGAGTTCTTGTTTTTCGATGCCCTGTTTTTTGTGTCAAATTGCACTGAATAAAAAGGGATTTGATGTTGTACGCATACAGATTTTACAAACTGTTCATCGGCAATGGAATCCTCGCCACGAAGCATAAAATTGCAATGTAAAACTACAAATTGATACCCTTGACGTACTAATAAATGAAAAAGCACCATACTGTCCATTCCCCCGCTACAAGCAAGTGCGTATTTTTTGTGAATATTTAATTTATGTTCAACGTTCGTGGAAAAAAAAGAATCAATGTTCATAAAAACTACATAGCCTGAATGATTTTGTCTAGGCTGTCGATATATTTTTGAGTAGGAATATCAGTGATTTTTGTTTTATTGGGTTCTATTCGCCATTTTCTAATTACGCCACTTCTTCGTGTTTCTATATATAGCGCATCATCTTTGTTGCAGTTTGGACATCCAATGTTGAGTGAAGAATTATTTTGAATAAATGGGGTAAGATTGTTTTCCAGCCAGCGAACTCTGGTTAAATTAGTAAGTGGAAGTGAAGCTGAATTGAAATAATTTTCTTCAGATAAATAGGTGACATTATCTAAAAACAAATTATTGTTTTCATATTTGATCAACTTAGTACAATCTTTTTGACAAGTGAAGTTATATTTCCCAAAAATGAAATAATCGGGTTGAAATAACTCTTGAGTCCCACAAGAAGAAATAAACAAAAAAGAAAAAAGTACAAATAGCTTTTGCATAGGTCATAGATTTATTATACAAAAATAATGTTTTTTTTTAGTTTACGCATAAAAAAAGGAAATACAAATTGTATTTCCTTTATATAAGTTAATAAATTAAATTTCTTATTTTTGAACAGGCGCAGCATTTTGAGCTGGAGCTGTTGGAGTAGGCATTGTAGCCGGTGCTACTGGTGCAGCCGAAGGCAATCCTGATGTAGGCATACCATTTTCTTTTAATGCTTTTTCCGCATCAGACATTTCTACTTCTTTTTCTACTAATTTTCCTTCAGGCAATACCATTACAGAACCTAAAGACAAAACTAATAATGCTATAGCAAAATACCACGTAAATTTTTCTACAACATCTGTAGATCTACCAGCACCTAATATTTGGTTACTTACACCTCCAAAAGCAGCACTAACTCCGCCTCCTTTTGGGTTTTGTATCAATACAACAAAAGATAATAAGATACAAACTATAATAATTACAATTCCTAATGCAACAAACATAATATTTTTATTTTAATTTTTCAATTTCGGATGCAAAATAAACACTTTTTTCGGGAAACTTCAAAATTAATTTTTCGTACATATGAATTCCCTTTTCTTTATGCCCTTGTTTAATGTATAATTTAGCCAATGTTTCGGATACAATTTCATTAAAATCAATGGTTTCTATAGATTTTGGCTTATACGACTCTTCAGGATTTATTTTTGTTTTTTTTGTTTCTATTTGTTCTTGAATATAGTTTTTGATGGGTTCATTAAATTCGCCTTCATCCAAAACATATCTACTACTTTCAAATTCAAAATCATTTTGAATTTCTACTGCTGTTGGATTCATTTTTTTTGAAATATTTGAAGTATTATCTTCTTTATTTTCTTCAATTTCTTTCTCTTCTATAGACGATTCGGAAGGATTTTTAAATTTATCTAGCCATAAAGTAAAAGGTAATTTGTCAGAATTATTATCTTCTAAATCGGTTTGAATAGGAGTGGGGGTTTCCATTTTTTTAGCATTATTTGTTTCGGTATCTACAACGGATTCTATCTTAGGCTCCAATTCTGCAATAGAATTCTCTTGTATTATATTTATAAAAGCATTAGTCGTCGATTTTTTATTGTAATCTTCTGTAAAATCTGTTGAAAGTGGTTTTATTTCTTCATCTTTTTTTAGATCCAATTCATATTCTGCGAAATTATGGGGAGTGTTGTTTGTAATTGTTTTATTATCAGTGTTTTGATAAGTATCTTCTGCTTTTTCTATTATAGTAGAAGTTTCATTTATTGTATTAATTTCTTCATTTTCTTTCTCTTCATTCAATCTTGAATATGCCTCAAAATCATTCATTTCTTTAAGTGAAATTCCCGTGATATCCGTGATTTTTTGTGCATCAAAATTTAAATCTCTCATTTTGATTGCCGTCAATATTTTAGCTCTATGACGTTCATCTTCAAATAAATTGGTTGAATCGGTTTCGTTTCCTACTCCATTTTCAGGTTCTTGTCTTTCTTCTATTGATTCTAAAGTCTTAGGTTCAATTTCTATCGCTTTTTGAGCTGGAATTTCTCCAAATTCGATAGTTTCAAGAGTGTCTTCAGCTACTTTATTCGTTTCAAATGATAAAGCATCTTCAAATTCCAAAATAAGGGGTTCTTCTTCGCTTTCCAATTCTAATTGCGAATTTTGAGTTGCTTCAAATTCTATTTGACCATCCAATGCCAATTCATTATCGGCAATTATTTCATTTATAATTTCAGGTTGCGTATTTATAGAATCCTCAAATTCAATATCTATGGAAGTATTTTCGTTTTTTTCTTCATCCATATTGCCTTTTTCCTCAAAGCCAAATTCTATTTCATCATTTGATGACGATTGAATTGATTTGTTTTCCTCTGTTTCAATAGTTGGAATGGATTCTATTTTTGATGCGCTAGCAATAGTTGAAGAAACAGGAACTGTGTCAAAATCCGCTGGATAAACAATCGGTTTTGGTTCTCTTGGGATTAAATTATATACTGGTGAATCTAATTGTGAAAATTCAATTTTAAAATCCAACGTTTCGGTCTTTGAACTTATTATTTCCTTTGAAAAATTGGGATTTTTCGCTACGATTTCATTTTGAAGAAATTTCTCTTTTTCTAAGTCAAAAAAAAAGACGCATTCTCCATATTTGATTGCAAAACTTTGCGGTCATAAGAAGTTAGCGCTACATGGTGCAAAAATCCTTTGTCCACATTCTCATGGTTTTGAATCAATAACGCCATTTTTGGGGCATTGTAAAAAGGATATTTTGAAATCATTGATTTCAATTCTTCTTCAGAAGAACTAAGATATTTTTTTAACGAAATAGGCACCTTCACATTCTCTACCATGTTGAAAATATTTTA
>CAZUUI010000049.1:7240-8919 GCA_964622955.1 uncultured Chitinophagaceae bacterium
TGACCTGAGATATCATTTAAATAGACCTCAAAATTAGTGAAATTTTCGTTCCAAGCAAGTTTTTTTTCTGTTTTGGTGTCTGTAAATTCTATTTGAACCGATATCGATAGTTTATAAGAATTGGCAAATTCTCCATTTGTAGCCGCCTGAGGTGTAATGGTATAGCTACTGATAAATCCTTTAATTTGATAGTCGCCATCTTTATCCAAAATTCTCAAGCCAGCATCGCTTATCATCTTCTGTTTCAATTCGTTATTAAAAATTCTATCCAAAGAACTCCAAGAGTTTGGCGCCTTGTTTGTGATGTATTCTATAGACATAGATTTGACATCGGGAGGAACAGATGCGCCCGAAAAACTATAAATTCCACATGAAATTTGTAGTGTGATAAGTAGCAATAAAAGGCTTATTTTTTTTAGCATTTTTAACATTTTTGAGACTTATTTTTCCAAGTCGTAATCAATAATTTTTCGATACAAAGTACGTTCGCTAATTCCTAATTCTTGCGCGGCATATTTTCGCTTTCCTTTGTTCCTTTCAAGTGCCAAAACTATTAATTTTTTTTCCATTTCGGCCAAATTAAGATTTTCGGGGTCAATAGGTGAGTATTTTTCTTTAAAATTTCGCTGCGGATGATCTATTTCTATCACAGTATTCTTGGAAGGATAGCTTACGATTGCTGGCGGTTGGCTATAGCTGGTTTGTGCTTCAATGGCTTTTAATTTTGCGTCCATTTCATCGGGGTAAGGGATGAAATCGTTGCGTTGTTCCATTGTTTTTTTTGTTAATTCCAAAAAGGCACGTTTGATGTCATTGATATCTTGTTTGATTTCAAGAAGCATTTTTAATGTAATTTCATTTCCCAAAGACGAATCAAATGAAGTATTTCCTTGCATTAGATTCATTGATTTTTGAAAATTGGGCATAAAACGATATAAATCTTGAGGATAAATCAAGTTTCCTTCTACCAATAAATTTACTTGCTCTGCGATATTTTTCAATTGTCTAATATTGCCTGGCCATCGATAGCTCATGAGTACCTCTTTGGCTTCATCGGTCAGTCGAATGGGAGGCATTTTGTTCTTTTCACAAAAATCTGCCGAAAATTTTCGGAACAATAATACAATATCATCGCCTCTTTCGCGAAGGGGTGGAACTTCTATTGGCACGGTATTGAGTCGGTAATACAAATCTTCTCTAAATTTTCCTTTTTGAACTTGGTCCAATAAATTTACATTAGTAGCGGCTATCACACGTACATCTACTTTTTGAATAGTGCTGCTTCCTACCTTGATAAACTCTCCATTTTGTAGCAATCGGAGCAATCGTGCCTGAGTTCCAAGTGGCATTTCACCTATTTCATCTAAAAAAATTGTACCTTTATCTACCGTTTCAAAATAGCCTTTTCGCTTGTCTGTAGCACCCGTAAAGCTGCCTTTTTCATGTCCAAAAAGCTCGGAATCTATTGTGCCTTCGGGAATAGCGCCACAATTAATGGCTATAAATGGTTGGCTTCGTCGCTTGCTTATTTGATGAATAATTTTTGAGAAAACATCTTTCCCAGTGCCACTTTCTCCAGTTATCATTACCGTCAAATCTGTAGAAGCTACTTTTTCGGCAGTAGTAAGAGCATAATTGAGCGCAGGCGAATTGCCAATTATATCAAATCTGTTTTTTAA
>CAZUUI010000049.1:9019-10536 GCA_964622955.1 uncultured Chitinophagaceae bacterium
ACATTTCCAAAAAGCGTATTGCTATTGCAGTCTACTATTTCTACTTCTATATAATCCCCCAATTTTAAACTTCCCTTTGGTACAATTACTTTTTTATTGGCGTCGTTACGGCCTAGAAGTTGTTCTTTTGATTTTTTTGCAGTCCATTCAATCAATACAATTTGTCTTTGACCTATTTGTTCTTGATTTCGCTCCAAAGAATGTTTGTTTTGCAAATCTACAATCTCTTGAAGTCTTCTTTTTTTCTCCTCTTCGGGTACATCGTCCACAAATCTTTTGGCGGCGGGTGTTCCCGGTCTTTCGCTGTAATAATACATAAAACTGGTGTCGTAGCGAACATACTCCATCATTGTAAGTGTCTCTTGATGTTCTTCTACTGTTTCGCCACAAAATCCTGCTATTACATCTGACGAAATGGCACATTGGGGAAGTATACGTCTAATAGCTGCTATTCTATCCAAATACCAAGCTCTATCATACGTTCTATTCATACGTTCGAGGCAAGATGAACTTCCACTTTGAACAGGTAAATGAATGTTTTTGCAAATATTGGGATATTTAGCCATTATTTCCAGTACATCGTCCGACATATCTTTGGGATGCGAAGTAGAAAATCGCACTCTCAACATAGGCGATATTTGTGCTACCATTTCCAGCAATCTCGAAAAATTTATTACATTCTCGGCATATTTATTTTCTATTAACTTCAATCCTTTTAGCGTAGGGTCGGCACTCCAGCGGTAGCTATCTACATTCTGTCCCAGAAGCGTCACTTCTTTGTATCCCTTCGACATCAAATCCTTGATTTCGGCAATAATGGTATCGGCACTTCGGCTTCGTTCGCGCCCACGAGTATAAGGTACTACACAAAAAGAACACATATTGTCGCAGCCTCGCATAATGCTCACAAAAGCGGTTACGCCATTGCTACTGATACGAACAGGCGTAATATCGGCATAAGTTTCATCTCTTGAAAGCAACACATTTACCGATTTTTGTCCCCCCGAAACTTCTGTTATCATATTGGGCAATTCTCTATATACATCGGGACCTGCTACCAAATCTACAAGACGCTCTTCTTCCAATAATTTATGCTTGAGACGCTCTGCCATACAGCCCAGAATCCCAATCATCAAATGTTTCTTTTCCTTCTTGAGTCTATTGAATTGTTTGATACGATTTCGCACAGTTTGTTCCGCTTTGTCGCGAATAGAACAGGTATTGAGGAAAATCACATCGGCTTTGTAATAGTCATCTATGGCTTCATAGCCATTATCGTTCATGACACTCGCCACTACTTCACTATCGCTTATATTCATTTGGCATCCATAGCTTTCAATGTAGTATAATTTTCCATTTTTTAGGTTCAAATTATCTATCATTTCCACTTTTTCTACTTCTTTTTGCATCGTTTCGGCATTTGAAACTTCACTCATGTTCTTCCTTTTTTTTGATGGAGCAAAGTTACAAAATATTAATTGAAAAAATGTTGAAAATATGACATAATGGCATATTTT
>CAZUUI010000050.1:0-4404 GCA_964622955.1 uncultured Chitinophagaceae bacterium
CTATAGTAGCCTTGGGATGTTGTTCAAAAATTGCTTTTATTTCTTCAAAACTTTGAGGATGTATAAAAGGTTCGTCGCCTTGAACGTTTACGACTAAATCATAATTTATAGTTTGTGAGTTTAAGACTTCGGCACATCTTTCCGTTCCATTTTGATGAGAAGATGAAGTCATTTGATAGTCCATATTATGTTTGAGGCACTCCTGTTCTATCCTAGTGTCATCAGTGGCTACAATTACTTTTTCAAAAACATTGCTTTTTTTGCATTGAAGGTATACTCTGCGAATCATCGAAATTCCTGCAATCTCCAGCAAAGGCTTTCCCGGCAATCGTGAAGATTGATATCGTGCGGGAATTATAGCAAGTACTTTCATCAAAAGATTAATTTTTTGTAAAAATAAAGGAAATTCTATAAACTCATTATCTTTTCAATATCAAGGATATGTTCATTTAGGTCAAAACGCTTTACTTCATTGAGATTTAATATGTTTTTTGCCGCTTCTAATGCTTCAAGATCATTTTTACAACTCGAATCAAAATAATATCCCGCTTCTATCATCGCTTTTTTGGGTACCAATCCTATTAATTCTGATCCTGAAACTTCAATATGGTATGCTTTAGCTAATTTTTGACAAGATTCAAAAACCTTATGCAACGAACTAGATTTAATATCTGTAATATTCATCGAAATTTGGATTTTGTCAAATTCATCAATATACCATCCTATCGCGCGCAATCCTTTGTGAAGTCCAGCAATACGAGTTTTATTTCCCGCCAAATCTTTTGCTAAAAATCCTGTTTCACGCAATTTTCCTGCTATTTCCTTTGCTATCTCTAAAGTTCCCCCTTTTATATTCACATTAAAGGCTATCAATAAATCCCTGACCCCAACGGCACTTGCGCCTGTTTTTGGGTTCCAAGTTGTTCCAAAATCGGGATTCCAAGCCGCTGTTTTCATTTTAGCTTCAAAACCTTGATATTCTCCTTTTCGGATATTCGCTAAATATTTTCTGTCCGCTGATTTTGCAGATTTTTCATACAAATAGATGGGAACATTAAGATTTTGAGCCACTTTTGATGCAAATATCGCTACTTTTTCAATCAATTCGGCTTCATACGATTTGTCTAAAGCCACAAATGGACAAACGTCTACAGCACCCATTCGAGGATGAGTGCCCGAATGTAGGCTCATATCTATTTCATTTACAGCTATTTCGTATGCATTATACATTGCTTGAATTACAGCATCCATTTCTCCAATAAATGTCATAACTGTTCTATTTGTAGCTTTTCCTATATCGATATTTAAGAGCGAAACGCCCTTTGTTTCAGAAATAGCATTTGCTATTTTTTGTATAGTTTCAAGATTATTACCTTCGCTAAAATTAGGAATACACTCTACAATTTTATTCATACTATGAAAATCAATGGACTACAAAAATAATACTTCTAAGTATATTTTAGATTAGAATTATCTTTGCAGTTGAATCAATAGCGGAATTTTATGACCAAAATGATACGAATAGATATAGAAAAGCCCGACGAACGCGGCCTCAATACCACAATGGAAGTTTTGAGACAAGACGGTATTATTATCTTTCCTACCGATAGTGTCTATACTATGGGCTGTGATATTCGTAGCAAAAAAGCGTATGAAAAACTCTGTAGACTCAAGGATGTAAAGCCAGAAAAAGCGCAATTTTCAATAATTTGTGCGGATTTTAGCCATTTGAGTGAATTTGCAAAACAATTGAGCAATAGCGAGTTTAAAACTCTAAAATCGCATTTACCCGGCCCTTATACCTTTATTTTACCAGCCAGTAAAGAGGCTTCTCGCTTCTTTCATTATTCCAAAAAAACGATAGGTTTTAGAATTCCCAATACAAATTTGGTGCATCAACTGATAAAAAAATACGAATCTCCTATTTTTTCAGCGAGTATTCAAATAGATAAGGAAAGTCCATATGCTACTACAGCCGATGAAATATTTGATTTATATGAAGGTAAAGTGGATTTGATACTAGATGGTGGAATTTGTGGAGAAATCCCAACAACTATCGTGGATTTAACATCGGGAGCGCCCGAAATAGTTAGGCAAGGTGCTGGGGAATTTTAATTTTTATGCAAATTCAAGATTGTTATAAAATTTTGGGCATTGAAGAGACTTTTGATAAAAAAGTGATAAAAAGTGCGTATCGAAAACGCGTTTTGAAACTTCATCCCGATAAAAATAGTAAATCAAGTTCCAAAGATTTCATTGAACTAAAAAAGGCATACAATCATTTGATGCGTTTTTTGGCAAATGATTTTTCGGATGAAATGTACTTGAAAAATAAATATAGCAAGATATATGATGCCGATAAAATCTACAAAGAAAAGATAAAAATAAAATATAAAAAAGCATCTACTATATTGCAAGAAACTTCTGTTAATAATTCTAAAAACATTTCATTTTTCTTTATAATTTCAATTATTAGCTTAATTTTGTTATTAATCTATTTTTTATATGTATCTTAAAATTGTATATTTGGGTTTTATAGCAAGTTTTTTGACCTCTTGTAAGTTTACTTCACCTGAATTTAGGCGTTTGGAAACTTGGAAAGTCAATTCAATTACACCATCCGAAGTATCGCTATCCAATCAAGTGGTATTTTATAATCCCAATAAATTTGGGGGTATACGTTTGCAAGATTTGAACCTAGAAGTATATGCCAATGATAAAAAAATTGGCATAGTCCAAAATCCAAATAATACAAAAACACAAATTTCTAGCTTGAGCGAATTTTCCGTACCCATTTCTGTTACCCTCAAAACAATGGATGTATTGGGAGGCATAGGCAATATTATTGGGATTGCATTGGGAAATAGCATCGATATTCGAGTAAAAGGGGGTGTTGTAGCGGGCGCATTTTTATTAAAAAAAGAAATACCAATAGATTACAAACAACCCGTATCTATCAAAGATATAAAAAAGTAATCAAAAAATTTGTTTTATTCCATTACATTTTTTTGACTAAAGGATAAAAAACTTTAGATAAAAAATTTAATTTACTAATTTTGTATTTATAAAAATCAAAATTTATGAATAAAATATCGTTAATTTTGCTTACAAGTCTATTTACAACTCAATTAATTTCGCAAAATTGCGGAACGCCCGAAAATGAGCATTGGTTGGAAGACTGGGAACAACGTGGCGGTAGAAAGTATCTAAAGCAAGGTTATATTAGACCTAGAAATACAATATTTATTCCTATTCATTATCATATAGTTCGACAAACAAACAAATCTAATGGTTTCCCTCTTAGTTATTTATTCAAAATGCATTGTGAACTCAATCAACGATATGCAAGTACAGGCATTCAATTTACATTAGATACCTTTAGCTATATCGATTCCGATACTTATTTTAACTTAGATCAAGCATCGAATGGTAGTGATGCAGAATCTATGGCCATGTCATTGGCTTACAATACATTAAATCATTGTAATATTTATCTTGTAAATCAGCCTTTGCCAGGAAATTGTGGTTATACGTATAGACCTACTGGTGGATTACCTTCAAGCCGTTCTTCTATTTATTTGGCTGCCTCTTATGGAAACTACACGTGTACTCAACCTACAAGTACTACTTTGACTCATGAAATGGGTCACTGGCTTGATTTGCCGCATACATTCTGGGGCTGGGAAGGAAGAACGTATGTTTCCAGAACTTCTCCTAATATAACTTTCCCAAGAAGAGAAAATGTTGCAAGAACAGGTACGTTGGCAAATTGTGAAACAGCAGGAGATATGTTTTGTGATACGGATCCAGACTATGTATCTCAAAGATGGTCTTGTCCCAATACAAAACAATTTACCGATCCAAACGGTGTAGTATTTACATTAAAATCGGATAATTATATGAGTTATTCTTCGGATGAATGTCAGTCAAAATTTTCAGACTTACAGATAGCTCATATGGTTGAATCAATGACAACATTGAGAGATAGAAAAGATCTCTTATTACTACCTCAGCCTAATGTATCAGCTATGTCACCAGTTACTTACTTTGAACCAAAAACGCATACTATGCGAACTTCTAGAAATGGGCTTTATATTAGATTCAACAAAGTAGAAAATGCTACAAAGTATCATATTGTAATTGCAAAAGGTACTACAGTACTCAATAATAATTTTAATATTACTCCTGCTTCTATAAAAATTGATACGATTATTTCAGATACTTCATTTCTAGTTCCAGAAAGTATATTTACTGCTGTTAATGATAACAATTATTATTATTGGGAAATGACACCTATAAATAAAACTTTTACTTGTATTTCAAATGGAGTACCGATGCAAAATTTTAGAGTATCTTCTAATAGTATTACCTTTAATGTAAAAAATGAATCATGTTTTCAACAAA